>CABUDS010000024.1 GCA_902490405.1 uncultured Collinsella sp. | reverse complement strand
AAAGATCAAGTCGTCCTCGCAGACGCTCAAGCAGGAATACCTCGATACATACGAGGGAGGTGAATGACATGATAGGCAAGAGCTATGCAAAGATAGCGATTGTTGGCTTTGTACTTTGTCTTGCAATGGTGCTATGTGCATCATTTGCGAGGTATAGGTCCGAGCAGTCGTTCATCGATGGCGCTGAAAATGGGTTTGGCATAGACGGGATGTATGTCAACGATGGCGCGACCAGGCCGTCTATGGCGATTCTTGCAGGCGAAGACATGGAATGGCAAATCTGTAATGACGATGGTTCTTGTATGAGTGGTCGTTTGGCCGCAACGAGCGACCCGAATTCGTTCGATCTTCTCGACAATGATGGAGCGGATTGCGGTTCTGTTCACCTTTCATATGCATCGCGAGACGGGATGGACGGCATCCTCTACGTCTCCCACGAAAATGGCAATTTCAAGATGCGCAGGACTAACCGGGTGCCGGCTTTTATCGAGGAGTGAGAGTTCCCGGCGGCCTGCCGATCAGACCGCCGGGGTATTGAACCCCGCATTCATCCGTACACACACGGATGAATGCGGGAAGTGTCCGGATGAAGTTGATAATCAAGGAAACAAAGCCGTTCTGCCTGGGACGGCATTGGCTTGGACTTTAACTACAACATCGCAATCGACACTTATCAGCTCGCGCAACGCGCATGGCCAAATCTCGGACGCTGGTGCATGGAGGACCTTCGAGATTTACTGGACATCCAAAACGACGACGCACACCGCGTGCTCGCCGACTGCGAAGACGAGATGGCTGTCTACAATGCGATCAGAAACGGCGTGAAGTCCGGAGAGCTTTCTGTGGAACCGCCGCACCGTCGCGCGAGCCGACCGGGCAACCCGGGCAATCTGGTCCCGACTCTCCCGGTCGTATTCCTACGATATCGCCCCTAAATCACCAACGTGTCAGATAAAGAATGATGCAATGATTATGATCAAGCATACGGCGGATGCGACGACTGCGCCTTTTTTCCTCTCCTTTAGTCCGACGAATAGGGTTGCCGTAAAGTAAAGGGCGGAAAGGCAGTCTATGGCAAGCAAAACGAGTTCCTTGGGCGGTTTCAGCAAAAGGTCGCTAGCAAAGAGTAATGCAAGCAGGGCAAAGCCGATTGTGGTCAAGTATCTCGATTGATTTTGCGACAGCATGGCAACCTCCTTTTAGAACTTGCAAGTGAAAAGTCGGCACGATGTCATTGCGGTTGCAAACAAGCCGCCGCCAGGACCGGTTGTCACGAGACCGGCGATAACTTCAGCGGTGCCAGCAAGGTAGGGATCGCGCAGGCAAGACTCCTCCTTCACGTTCAGCTTGACCTTGTGAGGGACGGTGCGGTTATTTGCAAATCCGTGAGAATCGCACCACGCCTTGGAATATGAATCCGTGCAGCGTCCGCGCTCAAAAAGGGATATATCGTAATTTTCGTCGTAGTTGTCTCCGACGTAGATTTCGCTGCTCTCGGCGGGAGACCCCTCGTCGGCATAGGCTGCCGCAACGGGCACAAATGGTGTCATGACAAGGGAGAGGCAAAGAGCTGCTGAGACGATGGAGAGCAGGCATTTCTTCATGGCTGGCTCCTTAATCTGGCCTTTGATAGTTACTTGATGTCGCCTCCTTCCGCTTTATATCCGTTGTATTTGGCGTATTTCTTTAATAAGGCAAGAGGTTCTTCCTCTCCTTCGGATAAGCCGATGATGTTTCCTTGATCATCCAGTATGAATATGGACGGAATATGCTCAAGTTCATATTGGTCATACACGGTCTTATCTTAATCTATGTATATGGGAAAGTCTCCTTCATGGACCGAGGCTTCTTCAATTGTGCTGTCCTCGGAAACAGTGAAAAGGTTCTTCCTTAAGGCTGCGAAATTATCAAGTTGTTGCATATCTTCTATGAGAGATTCGCAGTGCTGACACCACGATGCCCAGAACATCAAGATATTTTCCTCATTAGGTTTTAGCTTGTTAAAATAATTCACGTTTCGGCCGAGGCTGAAATTTTGGCCCATTTTAATGGAAAAAGATGAGGGATAAGCATCGTGTTGCGGTTTGATATTGACGGCGATTAAGGCGGCGAAACACGTCAGAGTCGCCAGAGTCAGTAAAGCGATAACGCATTTTCTCGGTTTCCAGCTCATGACAGATCCCTCTCTCATGGTGAAACGCATACGTTTTGAAACGGGATACCGCTTCGATTCGTTCCGGACGCGGATGTGGACGTAACTGGTCTCGGTGCCAAGTGCGATTTCAGTGCTGTATATGACTTAACGGGAATGTCCGAGCAGTGTCGGAGTCTCCATCTGGATTGTTCCGACTGGAACATCAGCCCGAATACACTGCATAGCGACTCCAACAAGAACGTCCCCGGCGTAATCCTTTCCAAGGCCCGCGACGGCTATCTTCTTCCTCCTTTTCGAGAGGTTCGCAATCTTCATGCCGGCCTCTCTTGCCTTCTCGCCCGAATCCCCGTAGCCCTGCTCGGCCAGCCTCTCGAGGCTCTCCTTGGCGGCTTCAGCTTCCTTCCTGTTGCCCTTCTCGAGTATCGCGACGCTCGTCTTGTAGACCCTGTCCCTTCTGGATTCATCCAGGAACGCGGCATCTTCCAGATCCGCCATTTTCTCGCGCACGGCGCCGCAGTTCCAGCAGGTACCGCGCTTGAGGTTCACCGCACCGCAGCCGCACTGCCACCACCCGTCGTGTTCGGAATGGACGCCCGCGCATTTGAAGGTATCGGCCCCCATCTCGGAGAGCAGGACATCGCGTTCCGACTCCTCGACCCCGTTGAGTGCGAGTGGCGCGGGGCTATCGATGTCGATCGGGTCGCCGAGGGAGGTCTCACCGTCCGCTCGGGTCACAACGGCACGCGAGCCGGTGATAACAGACAGCTTGATTCTCGCCGCCTTGGGCCTGAGCACCTCGCCGGCGGGCAGGTCGGCATCTAGGAGCGAGAAGTCGACGGTCTCCGTCTCCCCTCCCTCGCCCTCGAGCCCGACAGTGAACTCTATGCGGCTGATGGGTTTCGTCGATACGTTGACGATCTTTGTTTGGAGGAAGCAGGCTCCCGTCTCGGTGTCTCTGGAGACTTGGATGGCTAACATCCTGACAGGGCAAAGCTCCTGCCAGGAGGGGTTGGCGTCGCGGTAGGCTATCTTGTATTTCGACATTACTACACCTCGGGCAGGGCGTCTTCGTCCCTTTGTGCGCTGGGCGCCGGTGCCGCTCGGTCGGGCGGAGCGCAGACGATCAGGCCGACCATGAGCGCGGTGCCGAAAAGGCCGATGAACCAGAGGATTCCCGCGCCATTGGTGTAATGCCCCTTGGCCCTGGCAATCTTAACGAGCTCCGCTACGCCGCAGATGTTGGCGGCGATCGCCAAGAGAGGCAGGAAGAAGATTATCAGCTCCAGGCTTCTCATTTTTGGTCCCTTCTTCTCGACCGCCCGCCTCGACACCGGCGGTCCTCCGTAACTTCCGGTAACACCAATTCTGCTGTCCTCACCTGCGGATTTGTTGAGCAACAAATTCGATTGTGTGAGCGGTCGGTTAATCTGCGCAGACGTTGGGCTAATTACTCTTTGCCGCTGCGGCAAGTCCAGCGCAACCTTTTGGAATAGTCCTACGCTCAAGCCGTTTCTATTCACCCTGAGCGAAGGGAGTCGCATATGCATGCAGCGGCAATTAACCTTCGGGGGGGGGGTATCTCCTAGAGGTATCCGCCTTCGTGGACAATCTATCATCGAGTACGTCCTGATTATCGCGGTCATCGGCCTGGTGATCGTGTTCGCGGGACCCGGCGTGGCCGGTGCCATCCGAAACCAGTTCAACCTGGTCGGCAACACGGTGAACAGCGAGACTAGCGCTGGCACCGAGGGCGGCGGAGCGTCCGGCGGCGGCTCCACAGGCACCGCTTCCACGACCGTCCAGGCGGCCATCGCCAAGGACGCCAAGGACTGGACGCTCGGCGAGCAGAAGGCCGTGGCCGAGGACATCGCCGCGAAGGGCGAGGCGTCGGCCGCCCACGCCAAGGCGAAGGCCGCGATGGATGCACGCACCAAGTTCACGATGAAGCTAACGGACGGACAGACGCTCGAGTACCGAATCATCGGCATCGACCACGATGATTTGGCCGACGGTTCGGGCAAGGCGGGACTCACGTTCCTCACCACCTCGACGGGCATCATGTCCCGCGTGAACGCCACCGACACCAATGCCGGCGGCTGGGAGAAGTCTGAGCTCCGTGCGAAGATGAACTCGGGCGAGATCTGGAACCTGATGCCCTCAGACTTCCAGTCCAAGGTGAAGGCTGTCAGAAAGCTCACGAACAACGTTGATGGAAAGACAAAGGACGCCGCCGTCACCGCAACTACCGACAAGCTGTTTCTCTTGAGCTATTCGGAAATAGTTGATGCTCCCTATAGCCGTTGGGCTCAAACCTATCCCTGGAGTTCTTCTGAGGGAACCCAGTACGAGGCCTTCAAGGGGAAAGATAGTCCTAAAGAAAATGGTGTGACCGAGATATCTGGACTTGCCAACGGCAACATGTTTTATGAGCGTGGGACTTACCCGAGTACTACAGAGGGATTCCTCTTTGTTACTAAATATGGGTCTACAGGTACGGGCGGTTATTATGTTGCCCGCATGGACATGAGCATCTGCCCAGTTTTTTGTTTCTAGTCTGTCTTCTAGCATGTCTATTGAAGAGCCCGCGCGATTCCGCGCGGACTCTTCTTTTGGCAACCGAACGAACGGTTTGAGGCACGTGGCATAGTTAATCGAAGTGAAGAGAAATGGGGTCATACAGCGGCTCTCAGAGCGCCCGCCGCACTCCCCCGCCATTTCCTCAGCTGCGCCCTCGTATAGAGTTCATCCCGCTTGCCGTTTCGTCGCGACTGCCCACTTGTCCACCGATCAAGTGAACTACTGGAATAAATACAGCGACACACTTGTTCGTTACAGTGGCTATATCGGTGTAAATCGCCGCGATAAATGTGGCCCGTTCTCGGCGTGTACCTGTCGCGCGTATGTAATTATATCGCGTTAATAAATCGGCTCATGCGTATACAAAACGCGCAAGTAGCCGCAAAAGGCGATTATCGCGTAGGTAGATTTTTGGCACCCTGTTGCTTAATCATAATTAAGCAATTGCTTAAAACAAAAAAGGTCAGGCACTAGGTGCCTGACCTGCAAACTTCTGGTCGGGACGACTGGATTCGAACCAGCGACCCCTTGACCCCCAGTCAAGTGCGCTACCAAGCTGCGCCACGTCCCGAAGCTTTTGTTTGTTGCTCTGCTCTCGCTCGCAACAGGGAGTATATTAACCCGAAACTTTGTCCTTGTGCAAGAACTTTTTTACAAATTTTGAAGCAAGTCCAAAATTGTATCTGCGAGCTGGGGTTTTGTTAGAACGGGAAGTTCTTGCGTACCCGTTGTGCTCACAATCCAGGCCTTGTCGGTATCGGTTCCAAAGCCCGAATCGGCGCGTGAGACATCGTTGGCGATAATGGCATCGCAACCCTTGCGGTCGAGCTTTCGCTGTGCGTACTCCAGGACGTTATCGGTCTCGGCCGCAAAGCCGATCACGCACCGCTCCCCCTTCTGGCGCGAAAGCTCGGCCAAAATATCAACCGTCTCGACTAGTTCGATGCGATCCAGGCGCTCGTTGGCCTTTTTGAGCTTGTGGTTGGCAGGGGCCGCGGGGGTGTAGTCGGCGACGGCCGCAGCGCAAATGGCAGCGTCGGCCGTCTGGAAGGCGTTTAACGCCGCCTGCAGCATCTCTGCGGCGGTCTGCACGCGCACGCACTTTACGCCGCGAGGAATATCGAGCGATGTCGGTCCCAGCACGAGCGTGACGGCGGCACCGCGACGTGCGGCCTCCCCCGCCAGGGCGATACCCATCTTGCCCGAAGAACGGTTGCCAATGAAGCGCACCGGGTCGATCGGCTCGTGCGTGGGGCCGGCGGTGATGACGATGCGCTTGCCCGTCAGGTCTTGCGGCACGGGGTTGAGCACCTCACAGACAGCCTCGACGACGTCCTCGGGCTCGCTCATGCGTCCCGTGTCCACGTCGCCGCAGGCAAGGTAACCGCTACCCGGACCCACAACATTGACACCGCGCTCGCGCAGCGTGGCCATGTTGGCCTGCGTGGCCGGTGCCTTCCACATGCCATTGTTCATGGCCGGTGCGATCACGATGGGGCGCGGCGTGGCAAGCAGCGTGGTGGAGATGAGGTCGTCGGCGATGCCGTTGGCCATCTTAGCGATGATGTTGGCCGTCGCGGGCGCCACGACCACCACGTCGGGCTCCTGCGCCAGCGAGATATGGTGGATGGGGTCGGAGGGGTCGTCGAATAGGCCCACGGCAACGGGCTCATTGGTGAGTGCGCGGAAGGTGAGCGGCCCCACAAACTCAGTGGCATGCTCGCTCATGACGACCTTGACGTGCGCGCCGCGCTTTTGGAGCAGGCGCACGATATTGCACGACTTATAGGCGGCGATCCCGCCGGTAATGCCCAGCAGGATCGTTTTTCCCTCAAGTTGCATTGAATTGTTGGGTGCCGCCATCGTTTAAGCTTCCTTGCTCGGGAGCACCAGCAGGCGGTGGCAGTACGGGCAGTGCGTAATCTCACTGCCGTCGTGGTTGAGGCCGCTCATGGACGATGCCTGCAGCGCGGTGTGGCAGACCGTGGGGATGTTGCCCTGGATGGTCTCGACGGCCAAGCCGCGGAACTGCTTGAGCAGACGCTCGTAGTCGGTGAGCACGTCGGCCGGCAGCGTGGCGGCCAGCGCGGTGCGCTCCTTAGTGGCGGCTTCGATCTGAGCCTGCAGGTCGGCAGCCTTGGCGCGGGCGGCCTTGGTATCGGCCTTCACGCCCTCTTCGAACTTGGCGATGATTGCCTGCGCGCGGGTCTCGCGGTCGAGCGCCTCTTTGTGGGCGACAACGACGTCCTTGCGGGTGTGCTCAATCTTGTCCAGACGCTTGGCCAGGGTGGCGAGCTCGTTCTCCAGGTCCTGAACCTCGCGATAGTCAGAGCCGTCGACATGGCGCTTCTTGGCGGCCTCGATGGCGTTATTGGTCTGAATCTCGGTGGTGTTGAGATCGTCGAGCTCAATATCCAGGTCCTTGCGCTGGGCGTAGAGCTTGGTCATTTCGGCCTTGAGCTTAACGTAGGTCTTGCGCTTGGAAGCGAGCTCCTTGAGCTCCGGCATATTGGCAAGTTCGCTCTTGTTGCGGGCGAGCTCCAAATCGATCTGTTGCAGCTTGAGTAGCGTAGCGCCGGCGCTCATAAGTTCTCTCCTTTTGTCACAGTCCACCATTGGCAAGGGTTCAGTATTTTAATCGCATGACGGGGGTCGGCCCCGGCGTCAACTGCAGAGTTCATCAATATATCAACGAACGGCTCCTCGGAGCGGTCGTGGCCGAGCAAGATCACCGGCAGCCCGCGCAAGGCAAGGTCTTGCGCCACGTGGTAGCCCGCCTCGCCCGTCACGACAACATCTGCGCCCGCGGCGATGGCGAGCTCTCCGAAGTCGCCCAGGGAGCCGCCCAAAATGGCGACGGTGCGGCACGGGCGATCAGCTTTGCCCCACACACGCGGGTCGCTGCCATAGGCTGTGGCGGCACGGTTGGCGAGATCGCGCAGGCTGTAGACGTCGTGGAGGGTCGCGAGTGCGCCCAGACCGGTGAGCTCAGGCTCGCCCACATGCTCCAGCGAGCTCATGGGCTCAGCGCCCAGCAACTCACTCAGGCGAACGCGCACCTCGTGCGATCGGTCCAGGTTGGTGTGAAGCGAGATGATGCTCACGCCGCAACGAGCTGCCTCGTACAACACAGCGCTGCATTGGGGACGCGATATATCCGCCGGGCAAAACGCCTCGGGCGCCTTGATATAAATGGGATGATGCGTCAGCAGCACGTTGGCGCCGGCCTCGAGAGCACGGTGCACGTTGGCTTCGGTCGCATCGAGTGCGCAGGCAACACCGGTAATCTCCGCGGCAGGGTCGCCGACGGAGAGTCCTACATGGTCCCAACTCTCGGCATTGGTCTTGGGATAGCGTGCCAGCAGGGCGCGCTCAAGGTCGGCGACGATCATGCGGCACCCACGATCGACAGCAGCGTCTGGGCAAAGTTGTCCAGGTCGGAAGGGTTCACGCGGTCATCAAACGAGATGCGCAGTGCGCCCAGCGCCTGCTCGCGACCAATGCCCATGGCGCTGAGCACGTGGCTCGGGTCCATGCTGCCGCTCGAGCAAGCTGATCCGGCCGATACCTCAAACCCGGCGGCATCGAGCTTGATGATGAGCTCTTCGGAGTCCATGCCGTCAACGTAGATTGAAACCATGCCTGGCAGACGATCTGCCTGCGCGTAGTCGCCCATCGTGGCGTGAATGCGAGGATGGGCCGTAAGCGTGGCATAGAGATTATCGGACAGGGCCTGCAGTGTCGCTCGCTCCTGGGCCACGTGGGGCGCCAGCGTGTGGGCGGCAGCGGCAAAAGCCAGCTGCGTGCGCAGATCCTGCGTACCGGCGCGACGTCCTGCTTCCTGTCCACCGCCAAAGATGCGCGGGCGCAGCGGCGTGCGGCTCTTAAGGTAGAGTGCGCCAGATGCCACGGGACCGCCAATCTTGTGGGCTGCGACGGACATGGCGTCGACGCCCAGCTCGGTGACATCGAGCGGAATATGCAGATACCCCTGGATGGCATCGGTGTGGAACAGGGCGCCAACGGTATGCGTGGCCGCGGCAAGCTCGCGGATGGGCTGCACCACGCCGGTCTCGTTGTTGGCAACCATGATGCTCACGAGCGCCACGTCGTCGCCTAGCAGCTCGACAAGCGTGGCAGGCTCAATGTAGCCCATGCGGCAGGGCTTCACCAGGTCGACGGTAAAGCCGGCGGCACGCAGCAACGGCAGGTTGTCCAGAATCGAATCGTGCTCGATGGCCGAAACGATTACACGATTGCGCTTGCGATCGCGCTGACGAGCGCCCTCGGCAAGACCGAGCAGCGCCAGCTGGTTGGCTTCGGTGCCGCCGTTGGTCAGTACAATCTCGGACGGGCGGACGCGCGCGCCAAAGCTGCGGGCGATCTCGCGACGTGCAACCTCCAGACGCGTGGCAGCCTTGCGGCCGAGCGAATGCAGCGAGTTGGGGTTGACGCCGGCAAGCTCGCTGTCGTCGTATTCGCGCTGCGCAAGGAGCGCCTCGGCGCGCATGGGCGTCGAGGCGGCATAGTCAAGATTCACGGGTATGCGGTTTTGACCTGCGGTCATAAGGGTTTATGCCTCCTGTGCGGCCTCGTTGCCCAGCTTCTGCAGCAGCGCAACCTCGGCAGCGGGATCTTCGGACTTAAATACGGCAGAACCGGCCACGAGCACGTTGGCGCCGGCCTTGACGACCTCGACAATGTTCTTGGAAGAAATGCCACCGTCGACCTCGATGAGGGGCGAAACGCCGTGACGCTCGCACATGGCCCTGAGCTCGTGGAGCTTAGCGATGGTGCCCGGGATAAAGCTCTGACCGCCAAAGCCCGGGTTCACGCTCATGAGCAGCACCATATCGACGACGTCGATGATGCTCTCCAGCACGCACACGGGGGTGGCGGGGTTGAGCACCACGCCGGCCTTAACGCCGCGCTGCTGCAGATGGGTGAGCGTGCGGTGCAGGTGCGTGGAGGCCTCGTAGTGTACGGTGATCATATCGGCGCCGGCGTCTGCGTACCAATCGACCGTCTCGTCGGGGTTCGACACCATGAGGTGCGCGTCGACCGGTACATTGGTGGAGCGCTTGACGGCCTTGAGGATGTCAACGCCAAAGGTGAGGTTGCCGGTAAAGTGGCCGTCCATGACGTCGAAGTGCACGTAGTCGGCACCGGCGATCTTGTCGAGTTCGCCCTTGAGGTTGGCCATGTCGGCCGAGAGGACGGACGGAGCGATTTTAATGGAACCCATGGTAGTAGCCTTTCTGCGCTAGTCGGTGAGTCCGTAGAACTCTTGAGAAGGGACGCGGTCGGTGAGAATCTCGAGCGCCCTATCCAAAGTAACACCGTTGTAGAGCGTTTGCTCCACGGCAAAGGTGAGCGGAATGTCTACGCCCAGTGAACGGGCGAGTTCGCTCACGCTGCGGGCTGCGACGGCGCCCTCGACCACCATATGCGTACGCGTCTGGTACTCGTCGAGCGACACGCCGTGGGCAAACTCGTAGCCAAAGGTGCGGTTGCGCGAATGCTCCGAGGTACAGGTGGCAATGAGGTCGCCCATGCCGGCAAGTCCCATGCAGGTCATGGCCTGGCCGCCGCGGGCGTGCACCAGACGGCTGATCTCGGCCAGGCCGCGCGTCATGATGAGGGCGAGCGTGTTGTCGCCCGCACCAGAACCGGCGGAAATGCCGCACACGATGGCGATGACGTTTTTCATAGCGCCGCAAACCTCGACACCGGTCATATCCTGCGACAGGTAGATGCGGAAGGCCGTGGACAGCAGCAGCTCCTTAAAGGTCTCCCCCACCTGCTGGTCCTCGCTGGCGATGACGGCGGCAGAGAGCCCGCCGCGGCAAATCTCCTCGGCATGGTTGGGGCCCGAGAGGGCCGCCACACGCCGCTCGTTGCCGATCTCGCTGGCAATGACCTCGCTCATGAGCAGGCCAGACTCGGGCTCAATGCCCTTGGTAAGGCAGAGCACCGGGGTGTTGGCGGCGATGAAAGGCGCTGCCTGATGACATACGCTGCGCAGGTGTGTGGAGGGCACGGCAAAGATGATGGCGTCGGCGGCGTCGAGCGCTTGCGCCAGGTCCGTCGTGGCGACGACGTTGCCGGGCAGCTCGTAGTCCACCAGATACCGGGGGTTGCAGTGCTCGCCATTGATGCCGGCGGCCGTCTGCTCGCTGTGGGCCCACATGGTCACGCGCTCGGCTCGCGCGGCGGCAAGGCCGGCGACGGCGGTTCCCCAGGAGCCGGAGCCAATCAGCGCAACATTCATGATTCTCTCCTACTTATCGTCGGGCTCGGTGACGCGCTTGGTAAACGAGAGCTTGGACTCCTTACCGGCCATGAGCTTTTGGATATTCGCGCGATGGGCCCACACAACGGTGATGCCGATTATCGCCATGCAAAACTTAAGTCCCAGGCTGCTGTACGGAAAGACCGCGCAAGCAGCGATGGGAAGACCGATGGCAGCGGCAAGCGAGCCCACCGACACATACTTGGTGATGGCGACGGCCACGATAAACATGCCGAGCAGCGACAGGCCAATAGGCCAGTACCAGGCGAGGATGACGCCCAGGCCAACCGCGATACCCTTGCCGCCGTGGAAGTTAAGGTAGGGGGAGAAGATATGGCCCCACACCGCTGCCAGGCAAATGACGCCGAGCATCCAATCGCCGGGGGCTCCGGGCGCCATGATGCTTACGGGGAAGCCATAGCCCAAGTCGGCAATGAGCGGACGCGCGATAAGGACGCAGATGGCGCCCTTAAGGCAGTCGAGCAACAACGTGAGCGCGGCCACCTTAGGGCCGGCCACGCGCAGCGCATTGGTTGTGCCGATGTTGCCGGAACCCGCCTTGCGAATGTCGGTGTGGTTGAACACGCGGCCCAGGATCAGGCCAAACGGAATCGCTCCGATAAAGAACGAGACCACGGCGCAGATGGCGGTCAGCAGAATCGGATTATGCATCCTTTTGTTCCTTCTTCCTAAAGAAGAGTCGAATGGGCGTGCCGGCAAAATCGAAGGTCGAGCGCATGCGGTTCTCCACGTAGCGCTGGTAGGTGTCGTTGACCAGATCGCTGTGGTTGACGAAGAACGTGAACGTCGGCGGATTGACGCCCGTCTGAGTCACGTAGTGCATGCGCAGGCGGCGCTTGCCGTCCACCACGGTGTGGCCGAACTCACGTAGGTCGGTGAGGAACGTGTTGAGGCGCGAGGTGCTGATCTTTTGCGAACGCGTCTTCTCGGCTGCGTCGACCATCGCCCAGATCTTCTCGACGCTGCGGCCAGTGAGGGCAGAGATGCGCAGGTACTGGGCCCAGGGAGCCATGACGCCCAGACGGCGGTCGATGGTCTCCATGCAGGCCTCGCGCTTGCGGTCGTCGTCGAGCAGGTCCCACTTGTTGAGCAGCACAACGATGGCACAGCCGCGCTCGATGGCAAGACCCATGACCTTCTGGTCCTGTTCGGTAACGCCCACGGAGGCGTCGACGACGAGCAGCGCCACGTCGGCGCGGTCGATGGCGCGCAGGCCGCGGACCATCGAGTAGTACTCGATATTCTCGTACACGGTGCTCTTCTTGCGGATGCCCGCGGTGTCGACCATGCGGTAGTGCTTGCCGTTGCGCTCCACGACGGTGTCGATGGCGTCGCGCGTCGTGCCGGCAATGTTGGACACGATAGAGCGGTCGGCGCCTAGGATGCGGTTGAACAGCGAGGACTTGCCGGCGTTGGGGCGGCCGATGATGGCCACGTTCAGCGCATCGGGGAACTCGTCGGCGACCTCGTCCTCTTCCTCCGGAAGCAGGGCCACGATATCGTCGAGCAGGTCGCCCGTGCCATGACCATGCAGGGCCGAGAGCGGCGTGGGCTCACCGATGCCGAGCGAATAGAACTCCCAGATGCTGTCGTTCTCGCGATCGGGGTTGTCGAGCTTGTTCACCAGCAGAAAGACCGGCTTGTCGCAGCGCTTGAGCATGCGAGCGACCGACTCGTCCTCCTCGGTGACGCCGGTGCGGCCATCGACCACAAACAGGATGACGGCGGCTTCCTCGGCGGCGGCGAGCGCCTGGTCGCGGATGGACGTGGCAAAGACGTCGTCGCTCTTGAGCGGCTCGATACCGCCCGTGTCGACGATGGTGAACTCGCGGCCGTTCCAATCGGCCGTGTGATATGAGCGATCGCGCGTGACGCCGCGAGACTCGTGGACGATGGCGTCCGAGGTCTGGGCCAGGCGGTTAACGAGCGTGGACTTGCCCACGTTGGGGCGTCCGACGACGGCGACGATAGGTTTCATCTGCTCTCCTTTAATGGGTAGGGTCAGCGGAATTAGTAGAGTCGGCAGGCACAATGCCAAGGATGTGCTCCAGGGTATCGAGCAGCTCATGCGGCATGGTCGACACCACATGAACCTCGGCGCCGCGACTGGTAAGGCTTGCGAGTAAATCGTCACGATGATACTCGTCAAGCGTCATGCCGTCAGCGTTGAACATGAGCTTAGGCACAAAGAGCATAACCCCCGACAGATCTTGGGGCAGCTGCTCCAAGATGTCACACGCGACGATGAGGCCGGTCACGTCCACGTTGCCGCCAAAGTAGCGGTTCTTGATGGCCGTGACAGTGCCGGCGAGTCCCTGGGGCGACTCCACAAAGCGGGCCACCGTGTCGCGTGCGCTGGCGCCCGAGAGGCACAGCAGGTGCTGGCTGCGGGCGGCGATGGCCTCGCGGACGCGGGCCAGACGCTCGGTATCGGCGGCAAGCACGTCGTCGGTCTCGTCTAGATACGAGCGGATCATGCCGATGCCGTCGTAGTACTGCGGGTAACCGTCGTAAAAGTCCGCCTCGGGCGGCTCGATGCCGGCGTCCAGATAGAACTCGTCGCTCATCTGGAAGGTGTGGCGGCCAAAGCGCTCATAGGCGCGATCCTGGAAGGGACGGATCATGGCAATGGTCTCACGCGCTAGCTCGGGCTTGTCGCTGTAGGACCAGCTAAAACGGTTCTGATGCTTGGTAAAACCGAGCGGCACAATGCCCAGACTTGTGATTTGCTCGTGCTCCTCGCAAAAGCGCAGAGTCTTTTCTAGCTCCTCGCCGTCGTTCATGCCGGGGCACAACACAATCTGCGCGTGAATCTCGATGCCGGCGGCCATGATGGTCTCGAGCACGTCCATGCCGCGCTGGGCGTTGCGGCCCATCATGCGGCGGCGGACATCGGGACTCACGGCATGGACCGACACGTTCATGGGGCTCATATTGCGTTCGATGACGTTTTGAACATCTTCGTCGGAGAGGTTCGTGAGCGTGACAAAGTTGCCCTGTAAAAAGCTCAGGCGATAGTCGTCGTCGCGAATGTAGAGCGTGGAGCGGCCGCCCTTGGGCAGCATCGTCATAAAGCAGAATACGCAGGCGTTGACGCAGGTACGCATGCCGTCGAAGATGGGGCCATCGAACTCCAAGCCCCAGTCCTCGCCGGGAAAGCGGTCGAGCTCGACGGGGGTGACAGTGCCGTCGCGCGGGTCGAATACCTCCAGCTCGACGGTATCATCGTCGGCCTCCCAGAGCCACACAATCATGTCGGTGAGCGCCTCACCGTTGACCGTGAGCACGCGCATGCCCGGCTCGATACCCACATCCCACGCGGGCGACTCGGGACGCACGTTCTTTACGAGCGCGCCCTCACCCGGCTCGGGGTCGCGGCTGCGCCCGTAATCGGCCACCTCGGCGGCGTATGCGGGTACGGTCTGGTCCATGATTAGCGGCAAAGCTCCTTGATGCGCGCAACGGCGCGTTCGATGTGTTCTTGCGGGGTGGAGGCTCCGGCGGTGATGCCGATGTGGTGAGCGTCGGCAAACCATGCGGCATTGAGCTCGGAAGCTTCCTCAATGTGATGCGTGCGCTCGCAGGCATCGGCACAAATTTGCGCCAGGCGGCGTGTGTTGCCCGAATTTTTACCGCCCACGACGACCATACAATCACAGCGGTTGGCGAGGGTTGCGGCTGCCTGCTGGCGCTCGCTCGTGGCGGCGCAGATCGTGTTGATCACACGCAGCTCCTGCACGCGCGGGGTGATGGAGGCAACAACCTCGGCCAGGTTCTGCGCGGTCTGGGTGGTCTGCACAACCAGGCCTACCTTGCCCTTGAGCGGCAGTGCGTCCGCATCGGCGGCACAACTCACGACTTGAGCGTCGTCACCAGCATGGCCCAGGATGCCCTCAACCTCGGGATGGCCCGGCTCGCCCACGACTACCACGTGGTAGCCCTCGCGTACCAAGCGCTCGGCCGCCACATGGACCTTCTTCACGTACGGGCAGGTGGCGTCGACCACAGTAAGGTCACGCTCGCGAGCGGCATCGATCACCTGCGGCACCACGCCGTGAGCGCGGATGATCACGGTGCCCGATGCGGCATCGTCTAGGGTCTCAGCCAGGCCGACGCCTGCCTCGGCGAGCTCGCGCACCACGATAGGGTTATGGATGAGCGGACCCAAGGTATGGACCTGATTGCACTCCCCTGCCTGCGGCGCAGCGGCCAGCGCCATATCGAGCGCACGCTGTACGCCGTAGCAAGTGCCGGCGTGGGCGGCGATCTCGATGGTAGGCGCGGTTGCCTGGTCGGACGCGGTCACGGCAGTGTTCGTCACGTTCTCGCTCATGGCTAGAACCTGCCCGGATGCTCGGCGCACAGCTCGTCGCGCATCTTATAGACACGGCCCATGGCCTCGGATTCAAACCAGGCCAGGCGCTCCGTGCGCTTAAGCCCGGCCGGTGCATCGGAAAGCGAGACGGCCTTGCCGGCACGAATCCAGCACTTCTTGGGACGCATGAGCTTTTTGCCCGCGGGCGTGATATCGGACCAGCCGCAGATGGCGAGCGGGTTGACGGGCGCCTTGCCCATCTGAGCGATGAGCGCAAAACCGCCGTGGACCTCGGGCTTGATCTCGCGCGAGCGGATGCGCGTGCCCTCGGGAAAAATCAGGACGTCCTCGCCGCGCTGCAGCGCATGCTGGGCGGCGCGCAGGCACTTCATGTCGGCGGTGCCGCGCTCCACGGGAATGCCGCCCACGCGGCTAAAGGCCCAGCGTACGACCTTGCTCTTGGCGAACTCGGACTTAAAGATGGGGCGAATGCGGCGGCCGCCAAAGAACAGCGCCGTCTCCACGGCCAAGAGCTCAGCCATCGAGGTGTGGTTGCAGATGACCACACTGCCGCGGCCGTCCTGGCGCTCAAACAGCAGATCGGCATCTTCGACCTTCCAACGCCACATGAGCTTGGAGAAGGCCCAAAGGATGGCCATGACTACGACGACGGTGCCGCGAATGAGCGCTGGGAACTCTGCGTAGGGGGCGTTGTAATAATCCTCGGGCGTCTGCTTAAACAGGCGCATGGGCTACCTCCTTTGGTTGATGAGGTCCTCGATAATGCGGACGACCTCGTCGATGGTATGGGCGGTGGAGTCGACGTGCACGGCGTCCTCGGCGGGCACGAGCGGGGCGACCTCGCGGCTGCTGTCAAGCTTGTCGCGCTGCTTGAGGGCGTCGAGGGTCTCGTCGACTTCGGCCTCGAGTTGCGCGGGCGTGAGCGGCTGGGCGTCGTTTTGGTGACGCTGCAGCACGCGGCGGCGGGCGCGCTCGCGCGGGTCGGCGGTCAGGAAGACCTTGACCTGTGCGTTAGGGAACACGACGGTTCCGATGTCGCGACCCTCGGCCACGATATCGCGGTCCTCGGCGGCGCGGCGCTGGTGAATGAGCATGGCGGCGCGCACGCCCGGGTAGGCCGAGACCTTGGATACGTTGGCGTCGACCTGCGGGGTACGGATGGCGGCCGAAGCGTCCTGGCCGTCAATGGTCAGGCGCGTGTCCTCGCCGGTGCCGTTGGTAAAGCGAATCTCGATCTGCTCGGCGAGGGCGTCGATGGCCGTCTCGTCGTCCAGATCGATGCCGCGGTCGAGCGCGGCGAAGGTGACGGCGCGATACATGGCGCCCGTGTCGAGCTTGTTAAAGCCCAGCTGGCGGGCGATCTCCTTGGCGATGGTGGATTTGCCGGAACCGGCGGGGCCGTCGATGGCGACGATCATGCAGTGCTTCCTTTCGATGGTTGACGTGCTGGTATGGTTCGCGGGCGCTGTATTGGTTGGCGGTCTGCCTAGCCGGTGTAACGCTCGCGGTAGGTATTGCGCTTGGGTGCGGAGCCGTGGCTGCCGTGGTGACGCGTGCGGGTCGCGGCGTTGGTCGCCGCCGCGCCGGCGCGCTTGCCGACGGCCTGCTTGGGCGGGATGCCGCCGGCCTTGAGGATCTGCACCTCGCGGTCGGTGAGCTCGCGCCACGAGCCCTTGGCCACGCCCTCGAGCTCAAGGCCGGCAAAGTTGCAGCGATGCAGGCGGATTACCGGATGGTGGATCTTGCTCAGCATGCGCTTGACCTGGTTCTTGCGACCCTCGCGGATGATGACCTCCACGGCGGTGGTACCGGGCTTGACGCCTTGCGGTGCCACAGCCTCTGCCTCGCGCGCGTTGATGACGCGGCAGATCGCCGGCTGGCACAGGCCGTCGTCGAGCTCGATGCCACGGCGGAGCGGTCCCAAGTCGCGATCGGTCAGGTGGCCGTCCACGAGTGCTTGGTAGGTCTTATAGACATGCTTGCTGGGGTGCAGCAGATCCTGCGACAGGTCGCCGTCGGTAGTAAAGAGCAAAAGGCCCGTGGTGTCGCGGTCCAGGCGGCCCACCGGGAAGAGCCCCGGAAAGCGGTCGCGGGGGACCAGGTCGGCCACGCAAGCACGCTCCTGCGGGTCGCTCATGGTGGTGAGGTAGCCGGTCGGCTTGTAGAGCATCAAGTACACGGCGCCCTGGTTGAGCTTGACGGGCATGCCGTCGACCTCGATATGGTCGCGGTCGACATCGACCTTGGTGCCCAGCTCGGTCGCGACCTGGCCGTTGACGGTCACGCGGCCGGCAGTCATCAGGTCTTCCGACCCGCGGCGGCTCGCCACGCCCGCGCGCGCCAAAAAGCGCTGCAGGCGCATGGTGTGCGGATAGACGGGCTGGGCGTCGGACTCGTGCGTGTCCGCGTTGGGTACCGCAGCGCCGGCGCGCGTCTCCCCTACTTCGTTAGTCCTCGTCATGCATAACCTCCGAGGTCTCGTCGACGACCAGGGGTTTCCAAGTCCTCGACCACCTCAACATCTTCAACATCGGTATCGAGCAGTTCGCGCTCTTCGTCCAGGTCCTCGGCCTGCTCCTCGAGCGTGGACTGAATGCTGCGGCCGCTCAGACGCTCGCGGATAAACTGACGCGACTGCTCGTCGGGGGCAAACTGCTCCAGGTCGGGCAGGTCGCGGGCGGAGCGCAGACCGAACTTTTCCAAGAAGGCGTTGGTCGTGCCGTAGATGATGGCCTGACCGCGCTGGGGGTCGCGGCCGAGCTCGCGCACCAGACCTTTGTCCACGAGCGACGCGATGACGCCGTCGGAATTGACGCCGCGGATGCCCTTGACCACCTCGCGCGTCACGGGCTGGTGGTATGCGATGACTGCCAGTGTTTCGAGCGCGGCCTGCGACAGCTTTTGCGTGTCCCAGCTCAGCACATAGGCCTCGACCACGTCGTGGTAGGCGGGGTGCGTAAACAGGCGCCAGCCGCCGGCGACCTCACGCAGCTGAAAGCCACGGTTGGCCTCCTCGTACTCAACCTTGAGCTCGGCGAGCAGCGATGCGCACTCGCCGGGGGCGATATCCAGTGCGCCGGCGAGCGCGGGCGCACTCACCGGGTCGCTCGACACTAGCAGCAGCGCCTCGAGTGCGCCTTTGAGGCTGTTTGCCTCCAGCGTGGAAAGGGTTGACATGGTTGCCGCTCCTATTCAGTGAGCTCGGGGCCCTCGCCGGGCACATAGGCCTCGGCGCCCTCGACGCGGTTGATGCAGATAGTTCCAAAGATCTCGTCCTGGCTCAGGGTGAGCGAGCCGCGCTTGGCGAGCTCCAGCATGGCCAGGAAGGTGACGACGAGCTGCTCGGTGGTGGCGTCGCCGTCCAGCAGCTCGCGGAAGGTACAAGTTTGGTGCGTCATGGTAAAGCGGTCGACCGAGGCTACGGTCAGATCGAGCGGCACGCGATGCGGCGCCACGTGCTCGGCCTCCAGCAAGAAGGTCTGGCGCTTGCCGTCCAGGTCGGCGCAGATGACGGCGAGGCCGCGCAGGGTGATGCCGGCCAGGTAGTCGGGCATGAGGCCCAAAAACTCGGGGTCGGGTCCGGCAACGCGCGGGTGCATGCGGCTCTCGGCCTGCATCCGCGCGCCAAGGGCCGCCGCCGCGCCCTTAAACTGCTTGTAGGCGATCAGGCGCTGAATCAGGACCTCGCGTAGGGCGTCCCCGTCGAGCGTGCTAAGTTCTTCGAGGTCATCGTCGATCTCGTCATCGTCATCGGCTTTGCGCGGGGCCTCCTGCGGCACCAACGAGGCGGCCTTGATGTCCAAAAGGGTTGCTGCGACCAGCAAAAAATCGCTCGCCACGTCCAGGTCCAGCGCTTCGATGCGCTCGGCTTCGGCAAGGTACTGCTCGGCCACCTCGCTGATTGAGATGGCGCCGATATCTACTTTTTGGCGGGTTACCAGCTGCAGCAGCAGGTCGAACGGTCCGCTGTAGACCTGCGTCGACACGCGATACGACATCTTCGACCTCCTTTGACGGCGCCTTCGCGGCGCGGTTTGGGTGCATGTTACGACCGTTTTGCACGGTCGACCTGTAAGTTTACCTTAGATGCCGGCGATTGCGAAGTTGAGCAGCTGCTCAGCGAGCGGATACACGGTAACGTCGAAATAGCGGCCGATTACGTCGATGCCGGTCCACATGGGCAACAGGTACAGAACCAGGATGAGGATGGGCATAGCGTATTGCTGCAGACGGTAATAATTGTTGAGCGCCTTGCCTTTGAGGAACGGCACGATGATCGACGAGCCATCGAGCGGCGGGATCGGGACGAGGTTAAAGAACGCGAGCGACAGGTTGACTACGATAAACGCGGCGCCGAAGTTCATGATCTGTGACGCCAGGGCAAAGGACATGTTGGTATAGAGGCTGCCATATGCCGCGTGCATGAGGGCGGCAGCGAGGCACGCGAGCGAGATGTTCGATGCGGGGCCGGC
This sequence comes from uncultured Collinsella sp., assembly GCA_902490405.1. Lineage (GTDB taxonomy): Bacteria > Actinomycetota > Coriobacteriia > Coriobacteriales > Coriobacteriaceae > Collinsella. The sequence goes on along the minus strand of CABUDS010000024.1, from coordinate 14,324 downwards.
TACGCTCACCAGGACTTCGTCGCGCTTGGGGTGCTTGAGGTTGTTGAGGTAGACGGGCACGGGTTTGGCGAAGGCGAACACCGGGCCGCCGGCGGCAAGCATGAGCAGTGGCAGGAGGATGGTGCCAAACGGGTCGATGTGGTTGAGCGGGTTGAGCGAGACGCGGCCGCGCGAACGGGCCGTCTTGTCGCCGAGCGCCCAGGCCGCTGCGGCGTGTGCGCTCTCGTGGATCACGATGCCCACGATGACGGCGACGGCGCTGGCGAGCAGGTTCATGAGGTAGCTGCTGGACATGGCGACCCCCTAGCGGACGCGGCGCGAGGCGCGCGTGAGCAGGTAGTCGATCACAAACAGGATCACGGCGACGATGGCGTAATCTAGGCGGAACACGCCGCCAAAAGGCGATGTGATGACGCCGTAGCCGGCGATGGCGCTCGGCAGCGCGCGCGAAAGCTCAACGACAAAGCCTACGATCTGCAGCTTGGCGGTCAGGCCGCTAAAGCACAGCAGCACGGTCATCGCGCTCATAAAGATGCCGCAGATGCGACAGGCGATGGCGATGATGCTCATCGCCACGGCAGCGGCCTTACGAGAGTTCACGCGCGGTCTCCTCTTCGATCTGGGTGGAAAGCTCCAGCCATTCGTCCTCGAGCTTGGGCAGCTCTTGCTTAAGGCCGTTATATTCCCCCAGCGCGGCGTTGAACTTGTCTTGATCGGCATAAAGCTCTTCGCTTGCCATCAATTCCATAAGCTCGTCATAGCGGGCACGCTTTTTGTCGAGCTCCGTCTCGATCTTCTTGAGCTGGTTGCGCACGCCCTTGAGCTTTTTATTGAGCGCGGCGCGGGCTTGGGCCTCGGCGCGCTTTTGCTCCTTGGTCTTTTTGCCCTCGGCAGGCTTGGAAGCGGCGGCGGGGGTGTCGGCCTGGGCGGCGCTGGCTTTGGTGGGCTTGGCCGTTACCGGCGCACTCTCCCCTGCTGCCTCGGCAGCGGCGCGGGCCGCAAGGTCCTCGCGCTTGTAGAGGTAGTAGTCGTAGTCGCCGTCGTAGACCGTGACCTTGCCGTCGCGGATGTCGATGACGCGGTTGGCCACGGCGCGTACCAGGTGCTCGTCGTGGCTGATCAGCACGATGGTGCCGGGGAAGTTTTGCAGGGCGTTCTCGAGCATATCCACCGAGTCGATGTCCAAGTGGTTGGTGGGCTCGTCCAGGCACAGGAGCGCCTCGGGGGCCACGAGCATCTTTGCCAGGGCCAGACGCGCCTTTTCACCGCCGGAGAGGACGCGTACCTGCTTTTCGATTGCGTCGTTGTCGCTAAACAGGAAGGCACCCAGCAGGCTGCGCTGCTGCGGCACGGTCCACTTGGGCGTGACGGTGTCGATCTCTTGCAGGACGGTGTTGGACTCGGTCATGCCCTCGAGCGCGTGCTGGGCGTAGTAGGCTACGCCTACGTTGGTGCCCAGGTCCCGGGTGCCGGTGGTGGGCGGCTCCAGTCCGGCGATGATCTTCATGAGCGTGGACTTGCCGGCGCCGTTGGGGCCGACGAGCGCCACGTGCTCGCCGCGGTAGAGCTTGAGGTCGATATCGCTGTAGATGTGTTTGTTGCCGTAGGACTTGGAGACGCCCTCCAGGCCCACGACCATATCGCCGGAGCGCGGTGGGTCAGGGAACTTAAAGTCGATGTGCTTGTGGCCCTCGGGTAGGATGACAAGCTCCTTTTTGATCTGCTCGATCTTGCGGATGCGCTCCTGGGCCTGGGCTGCCTTGGTGGGCTTGTAGCGGAACTTGTCGACGAAGACCTGCATGTGGGCGATGTCGCGCTCCTGGGCGGCGCGCTTGGCGCGCATCTGCTCAAGGTTGTCCTCGCGCTGCTTGAGGTAGCTGCTGTAGTTGCCGGTGTAAGTGGTCACGCGACGATTTTCGAGTGCGGCGACGTGGTCGACGCAAGCGTCCATGAAGGCGCGGTCGTGGCTGACGATGAGGACGGCGCCGTCATAGTTGGCTATAAAGCCGCGCAGCCACTGGACGCTTTCGAGGTCCAGGTGGTTAGTGGGCTCGTCCAGAAGCAGCAGGTCGGGATGGCGCAGGAAGAGCTTGGCGAGCGCGATGCGCATCTGCCAGCCGCCCGAGAACTCGGAGCACGGACGCTCAAAGTCGGTGACCTTAAAGCCCAGGCCGGACAGGATTTTGCGGGCGTTGCTCTCGAGCTCGTAGCCGCCCAGGTGCTCAAAGCGGTCCTGGACCTGGCCGTACTCGTTGAGGAGTGCGTCGACGTCCTTGCCCTGCTCGGAGAGCTCGGTGATTTGGGCCTGCAGCTCGTTAGCGCGCTCGCCCATGCGGCGGATTTCCTTGGCGGCGGCCATGACCTCGGCGAGGATGGTGGTGTCCTTTTGTTCCAGATTAGTTTCCTGCTCTAGGTAGCCCACCTGGCAGTCCTTTGCGTACTGGACCTGGCCGGAGTCGGGACTGTCGATGCCCATGATGATTTTGAGCATGGTGGTTTTGCCGGCGCCGTTGGGGCCCACGAGCGCGAAGCGCTCGCCGGGGTTGATCTGGAAGGACGCGCCGCTAAAGAGGACGCGTGCGCCGAAGCTTTTTTCGATCTTGTCGACCAGGAGGATCATGGTGCCGCCTTTGACCTTGTGTGCCTATATGAAAAAAGGCCCCAACTTGCGTTGGAGCCTCATTCAATGCTCGGGTGGAGACGAGGGGGATCGAACCCCTGACCTCTTGACTGCCAGTCAAGCGCTCTCCCAGCTGAGCTACGCCCCCGTGCGAAAAAGTACTATACGGGAACTCGGACCACGATGCAAGGACATTTTTGGAAAAATTTTCGCGAGTGTCGGCGCGCACGGGACCGCGCCAGCCCGCGGGGCGCCTGGCCCCCGCACAGCCCGTACGCCGGCCGACTTGGCGCGTGGAACACGACGCGCCCCGTTCAACAGGGTTTTCCGTGCGCCGCCAGTCCCATTATCGGGTCCGATTGCGAAGCGCCCCTCCCCAGCGCCTCAGAACCATGCCGGTTTACTACGATAAATCAGGAATGTCCAACCACGCACGCCTTTTCGTGCAACCGGCGGGCTACCTACCTGCGGTTTTGCAAACGGAGAACACACGGTGCTCGGGGGTCGCCGATTCGTCGTAGTAAACCGGCATGGTTTTGAAATGGCATCAGGTTGATTTCACGCAAAAGTGTGTTGGAGCCCTGAATTAAAGGCCTTAAATTTTTTAGATCGCGTCTTTTCTGCGACGCGCCTAGAATTGCTGTTGATTAGCATCGGGCTTGATCTTGCGTTGTGCGACTTGCTCGTGCATGGTAGTATTTCACGTCGTGAAGCGAAGAAATTAGGTCTGAGTTGCCTTTGTTAGAATTGCATTTACTGTTCATAAGGGCTCTTGGCGCAACGGTTAGCGCAGGGGACTCATAATCCCTGGGTTCTGGGTTCGAATCCCGGAGGGCCCACCAGAGAGTTTTAAGGCCGGGCGTTACGCCTGGCCTCTTTGTTATTGGTGCTGCGGACTAGCTTTGCCATCCACAGACGTAAAGTTATTAACATTCATATTCATGATTAACAATGGATATGTAGCCAAGATGCTGCCCAGCCAACAGATGTGTAAATCGATTAATATGAAAATAGGCCCCAACTTGCGTTGGAGCCTCATTCAATGCTCGGGTGGAGACGAGGGGAATCGAACCCCTGACCTCTTGACTGCCAGTCAAGCGCTCTCCCAGCTGAGCTACGCCCCCGTGCGAAGAAGTACTATACGGGAACTTCGACGGCGATGCAAGGACAATTTTGAACAATTTTGCGGCGCGTGGAACGGGTGTGGGGCCGAAAGGACCCACGATGCCCGATCCATCCTGTCGTTTCAAAAACAGACCGGTTTACTACGCTAATTCCCGGATTTCCGACCTCTCGCTTACTTTCGCATAACGGGCAGGTGATCTACCTGCGGTTTTACGAGCGGCGAATTCGGTGTGCTCAGCCACCCTCAATCCAACGTAGTAAACCGGCATGGTTTTAAAGTGGCACTTAATTACTAACAGAATATAAAGTATTAAAATTGCTCACATTGAAATTATTACTTACCAATACCAAGCCAATTGCACAGAACGTTGGCCCGCAATCTGGTCTCAGCGCATCTCATCGCCTCGGTTTTTGGTTTGTAGCACAGCTCCAATCGCTCACACACACTGTGAATGATGGCATCAAGCTGATCGTGATCATTGAGCATGTCATGGGTTACAAGAAATACGTCGTATCCCATGCTTTGCAATGCTGTCATTCGGGTGGCATCGTGGTCAAGCACAGCGCCCGATCCATGAATAACCTCACCTTGAAGTTCGATAATCACGGCCTTCATTGTTATCGGGTTTACGATGACGATATCGCCGTAACAGATTTTCTGACCTGCGATTTTCCGAGCTGAATTCGACAGCGGTGTTAGGTCGTTGACGAATATGTTTTTAAACTCCGCTCCGCCGGCACGCCTCGGATGACTTAGCAACATGATTCCAGCAACTTCTAGCGGGGATGCAGCAATACCCATTACCTGCTGTGCGGCTTCGCAGAATTGCTTTCCCCACATCTCGCCCTTAACCTTCGCCGCAAATCTATGTAATTCTTCTATTTCAATAAGAGGCTTTCTCATCCAAAGCGATGTGCCCTTTCCGTTAGTTTTATTTCCGGATCCGTCATCCCGCTGCCCACTTTGATCATGCTCGCTGTCCTTCTGGTGCACCCGAGCATAGACTCGCTTCCATGGGGCCTCGTCTTGGGTTTCGTCTAATTCAAACAGACTTTTTGTGGTGTAATGCTCTTCTTCTGATTTTGCCCGCTCAAGTGCCATGTCAACCGCGGGCGATGGTTTAAAAACCGAGAACCATCCGCAAAATTCGTACATAGCCAGAACCAGATCGCATGAAGAAACGCTTCGAGTCATGGTGAATAGCGTATTAAGAGGGTCTGTGACGCTAAAGCCCATGCCCGTGTCGATGGAAACCTTCTCCGTATAGGCGTTGTTCCATCGGATGGTCCGTCTTGTCTTGGAATGCAGGTTGCTTCGTGTTGATGCTGCTGTGATGACTGGCGTCTTGAGAACTTCGGTTACAAAAGGGGCTTGGGATAGAGCTCGCCAGCCATCTTCGGAGCTAGGTAAGCGCGGGTAGAGGTCGCGCACCTGCGGTGGGCAGCGCCAATAGCGGAATGCAGTATTTGCGCAGACGATTTCGTCCATTTGCGCCTCCCCTGGTTTACGGCCTCGGGCCGTGCGGATTGCGGGTAAGGTCGATTATCTACTGGCACATCATGCGGGTAAGTACGGGAAGCTGACCAAACACTGACCAAAAGCTTGACGCAATCCGTTGAAAAGCCGCCATAGGCATGAACGCGCTGGTACAAGCTGTGAGCCAGTGGTCTCTGTCTCCACAATTGCACATAGATTACGCAGGGAATTCAATGAATGAACACAGACGCATTTTGCAAAACGCGCAATGACGACACCTAAGGTGAATTGCGTAACATATAACGCCTTAAGTGACTTCGCTTCGATTTTGGTGTCAAAAAGAAAAAGGCCAGAGGCTTAACACCTCTGACCTGCGCTTTTGATGGTGGGCGATACAAGATTCGAACTTGTGACCCCATCCGTGTGAAGGATATGCTCTACCCCTGAGCCAATCGCCCGTCGCCTTTCGGCAAAAGAGATACTATCATAGCCGCGCGTGGTTTACCAAGAACTTTTTGCCCCCGATTTTAAATTCGTGGGCGTCGGGCGCGCAATGGCAAACGCCGTAACCAGTAAAACCGCAGATCAACGCTGCTTTACAGCTTGAACCACGACGTCTCGGGGCGGCAGCTTCGTCGATCAGGGTGATGCTGTCCAGATCATCGGGTAAAGTACGGGGTGCTTTCGGCACGATAGGGTCGGTTGCGTCTGCTGTACAGTTGTCAAAAGTCATAATTATTGATGCATGCTTCTCTTCACTGCTTTTAAGAGCAATCCTTCAGTGACGGTGTCTTTTAATCTCACTCACTATGCCGGCACATCTCTTCTCAATGCTGTCGGGAAAGAGCGAAGCTTCGGTAATGCCAATTTTACTCAACTCGTTCAGTATTGATACTTTCCTATCAGATGGCACTATGCAACGACCGGCTATTACGGGACTGTCTTTGGGCAGTGGACTTATCAAGTCATCAAATGACAAACATGGATCTTTCTCACGAATGTCATTTGGGAAAAGGATATATTGGCCAGACTGAGCGGCCTGTCTATCAAGATATCTAGTTCCGTAGACAAATAATGTGTCTTCGCAGCACTCCTTAAACCATTTTGCCTGATCAGTTGGTTCAGGGAAACTTGAAAGCACTAGATCACGTTGATAGTCAAAGTATGGTCTTGATATTGCAAGTGAGGCAAAACGGGACAGAAACTTTGAGTTCATAAACAGATGCCACGAGTCTGCGATTGCCTGGCAGATGGGATATTCCCGCTTATCTCCTCCTGGTCGCCTAAAGATGAATACTTCGCCCTCGTCAGCCACATTGCCACAGGCGAAATAGAGGGCAGCAAGCGCGTTTGAAGTGACATCTAATAGTCTGGTGGGAACTCCGTAGTGTTGGAGACAGGCTAAAAGATCAATCGGAAGCAATTCTCGTTTAAAATCATTTGGCAATATGCGGCAAGCAGTTTCAATGAAATCAGCCTCGTGCTCAAGGCTGCCTGGTATAGGGGAAATGGTGTTCGATCCCGGTTTACGCCAATAGCTGTCTCTTCCGATTGACGGAACGAGATCGTACTTAGTAGAACCTTGTCCTCGAAAAACAAATGTAGATTCATATGTTCTGGCGTCACCATCTATTGTTGGTGAAAGCTCGTTGATGTATTTGATATACGAGGCTACATCTTCAACCTCAACTTTAGTTTCATTAGACATATAACAATCCTTTAGTGGAGCAAGAGGCTTTATAAACGGCAGCATTTTGATTGTAATTATCTTATCGCTCTGGCAGATGGGGTTTAAGACTCAACATCGGTAACAGATTGTGAAGCTGTAGAGCAAAACTAAATAGTGCCGTCTCAGCGGAGGCTGGTATGGCACCAATCTCTAAGAAAATGAATTTGAAAAAGGCTTAAGGCTTCTGAAATAGCTGCTTTACCTCTCCCCTGGTCTCGCTTAAACGGGGTCTCAGCAGCGACATGCTGCACCTAACAGCACTGTCCCCAGTAGGAAAAGCGCCACAGAGGCGACGATCCAGTTGTTGTCGCCGGTCTTGGGGAGCGCCGAAGTGGTCGCGGTGTCGGGTTTGGACTTGGACGGCGTGGACACCGTGGTCTTGGTTACTGTCTTTGTTGTCTTGGTTGGCGTGGCCGCAGGTTTCAGAGAGGGATTTGCCGTGGGTCCTGTGGTGGGCTCTCCGGCAGTGGGGTTAGCATCGGTGGGAGACTTTTCCGCGCTATCGCCAGTCACCTCGCCCCTGTCGGTCTCCCCCGCCGGCGGCGTGGCCAGATCGGGCTCAACCACCACATGCGGGCCCACCGCACCGGCAGCATCCATCACGCCACCAGCACCAAAGGCCCCGCCGGTAGGCGCCATAAACCGTGCGGACACAAGCGATCCGCCCGTGCACGCAACGCCGCCATCGGCGCCGGCCGCATCAAGCCACGAGGCGTCGACAGAAAGCTTGCATCCAGCCGCACCAACGCCAAGGCCAGCATCTTGCAGATATACGCCGTAGGCGCGCATATCCGCTCCGGACCCGGCGCCCGCAGCAACGACGCGCCCACCGCCGCGCACGGCCATGTCGCTGGCGATCACGCCGGCGACCGCCTCGTCCGTAATATCGGCCCCGTCCGCCCGGGCGTCGACGGTGCATCCGTCTACCACGAGCGCCTGCAAAACGTGGATCCCGCACTGCGAGCCCGTCGCCTTCAGGGTCCCGGTGCCGCGAAGCGTCAGGTTGCCCCACACCTCCATGCCGCACAGCGTGATGTCCGCATCGGGCGCATGCGACTCCGTCACGGAGTTTTGCCCGGCAAGCGTCAGCGCCAGGTCGCCGTCGGCGCCGATGGCCTCGCCCGCGTAGCCGTTAAGCTCCAGGTGGTCGGCATCGGTCCAGGCCCAGCCGGGGCCCGACACGCCCGGCTCGTAGTACGTCGCGCCCGCGATGATGAGGCTCTCCGCGCCCGCGGCATAGGAAGGCCCGCCCAGCAAAACGCATAGGCAGGCCATGGCAACAATCGCAATGTGATGACGGCTGGTGTAGGACTCGGCAGCAAACATACCCGCTCCGATCTTCGTAGGAGCCAATAGAATGTGCACCAGAAAATGCCCTGGTAGCAGCAGCTATTAGTTTAGCGAGATCGGGCGAGTGGCAAACGAATTACCTGTAAACGAACCCGGAAATTAGGCGTAAATCGTTTTGCCAGTCGGTGAAAGGAGGGGGCGAACAAGATACCACTAGGCTTGGATTGATGGCGTTCCTCGTCGGCATTTCTCGTGCAACATTCTGATATACAATATTGCAGAAGATATCGAATTTATGTTCTAAAATCACTAGCCCTTAATAGCGTCAACTAAACCTTGTCATTTTTTACGATTGGGGATTATTTGGAAGACACGAGCTTTGAAATTTCAATACCTTGTGATGATGATGGCTTTGTTCTGCTTCAATGCCCTCACTGCGGAGAGCTATTCAAACTCACTGCCAAAGACATAGAGTCCGATAGCGTTTTTAACATATATTGCCCTTCCTGCGGATTGACTGGCGATGGTTTTCTCACTGAGGATGTTAGGGACTTAGCACTTGCAAAGGCGACGAACCTAGCGTTCGATGCAATCACTCAGGAACTTCAGACGTTCTCGAAAAGGAGCAAAGGATCTCTAATTCAGTTCAAAGTGAAGTCATCTAGCACTAGGGAGCCTGAGCTGCCCATTCGAGCGTCTATTGAAGCTTTACAGATTGCAACGTGCCAAGATTGCTTGCGTCAAAGCAAGATTTCTCCAACTTTAATAATGTCTGCTTATACGTGCCCACTCTGTGGAATAGGACAGCTTAATGAACAATAGCAAGATTACATTGAAAAAGCTCCTCTATGAACACAATACGGAGGCGAATGCGCTGCTTCGCGCGAGTTATTCTGAACTTGAGACGGCTATTACTCGATATTTAAAGTTCATAGAAGATAGACCCCTTATAAAAGACTTTATCGAAGACGCCGTTGCTAATCACACCCCAGAGGGGTTTGATGCATCCGCTGTTGTTCAATCTGTTTCTAAAAACGTTTATTCGAAATTTGGTCCGTTTCCGCCGGATTATAAAGGAGAGACGGCTGTCGTTTATTTACTCCTTCACGCCTTGGTTGAAGAACATGCATGCAACAGAGACTTGTTGCTCATGGGCTATTCGCATGGTTCAAAACGGTTCGATGATTGGACTAAGAACTTTTTGGAGGATGTTGCAAGGCGTCTTATTGCGGGGATTATTCGCATGCTCACGTTGGAAGGAATTGAAATGGGGCTAGATAGTAATGCATCGCAAATAAATTACTTTGGTAATAAAGGTGGTGCAGTCGCCGCTATGGCAACGGATAACGCGACGGTTACGGTTAGCCAAGCAGACGGCGAGCTTAAAGAAGAACTTGACAAGATTATGGGTGACCTTAAAAGCTCTGTTAGCAGTCTTGAAGTAGATTGCCGGCAAGACGCCTCGAATGCCGTTGAGGCAATGCAAGAGGCCTTGGCTGAGGAGAAGCCGAAGGCGTCAATCGTAAAGACAGTCATGGGTGCACTCAAAGATTTTAATGGTTGCGTCGCTTTCGCGAATAACGTCGCAGCACTTACGACGTTCATAGTCACCAATTATCCCGGTCTTCTTAATTAGACAGCCGTTAAACGATTTGAAGATAAATTCTGGAAGTTGAAAAATGGGGGGGTGTATCGGCGTATGCGCTGATGCACCCCTGTCCGTCACGTTCGCAGACTCGTTGCTCCAGCGGTTGGCATCGATCACGTTGCAGTCGATCTTGAAGGGCTCCAGATCGTGGCTGACCTAGCGACCGACATACAGAGTGGGCTCGTAGACCAACGCGGGCACGGTGACTAGATGCAACTAAGCACAGGTTGCGGCTCAAGGCGCAGTTGGGTTCAACAATGCTGCAGTCGACATGTGAGAGCGCCCAATGGTTCTCCAACAAGGAGCAATAAATTGGTGAACTGCATTGCTTGCTCAAAAAGCAATAAGTGACTCTTGGTTTAGAAGCCTGCTCAAATAAGGTCGGATTGCTTTATTTACTAGTAGTAAAGCGGTCCGGCCTCAAAAATGTCAGCATTGGATAGTTTGATGTTAGATGACTCTTTCGTTTATATCCTTACTCTTGTTGATTCCTCTTAATTGATTCAGCAAGAGTGTTTGCAGAGAAATTCTACATTTGTGGGTGGTGTAGCGACGGTCGCGGTCGGGGCATGCGGCGACCCAGCCGAAGTCCTTCGGGCCGACCCCCATGGCCTCAAGAATCAAGCGTCGGGCCGTTATGTTTCTCATCTCCCCGTCGACGCCGATGAGGTGGTTCTTCCCCATGCGGCCCTTCGTGAGGATATTCCAGACCACAGAGCTGTTGTCCTCGGTGTAGACTCAGCCGTGGACATTCTCGCCGCTGTGTCCGCCTCAAGCTTGATACGAATTAAACAATAGAACCACCCATTAGGTTCGTCCTCGATGAAATAACCGAGACGGTCCGTCATTGCCTTGAATAAACAGCGGTACTGCTCACAAGAGCTAGTGTTGTTTTCGCAAATAGTTTTCCAGTTTCTCAACTCGTTCCATTTTGAGAAACACAAATCTTGATAAAATTCTCTCCAAAATCCGTAACCCTATAACTCCAGCGCCGAAAATCAAATCTTTTGCCATCCTCGAGCTCAATTTTCGCCATCACATCGCGAATTGCCTCGCTGGATTCATATGCCTCGAACGCTGGCTTATCGGCTTCGGAGTAATAATCAAAACGCTTAAGAATTCCCAGCCGATCAAGATTCCCGAGGTACACCAGTGACTGCTCAGGATGCTCGCAGACATTCAGGCAACACTCGTTATAGCCTGAAACAATAGTCTTCCATTCGTTAGGCACGATATCGTTAGAACGAACGATGCGCAAATCAATAAGAGGAATAGAAATCTGGCCGTCAGTCCCTAAGCCAGCTATCGATCCCAAGAGCTTAGCCTCATCAGGACTAATCTCTTTGAGTATCTGAACAAAGCTTGGGTGAACATATTCAGCTACACGATCGTCCATAGAGGAAAGCAAAAGATTAGCGTACATCTCTCGTAAATCCTCGCTGTCATAGCAATATGAAAGTTGCTGAATTGCAGGCACGGCAATATGGGCAGGAGGCTCGGTAAGGTGGTCCTCGGGAATCTCACCAACACGACATCCCATGGCATCTATGGTGCGCGCGATGCTCTCTTCCCTGTTTACTACCCAACGGTCCCAAGATGAAAGCCAAATGGCAACCGTTCTTGGTAACAAACTGAGCATTTTGCCAACCGACTCAGCGGAGGGATGGACAAGATCGTCATAAGCTTTTTCAAGTACCTGCGCCCCAGCAAGTTCTTTTACGGTGTCAATATCCACATCGATCTCCTTATCCACTGACATTGAGCGTTTATGAGCGTGTATGCCAATTAAGCCATATAGCACGACTCGGTCGTGCTAGGCGCCCAACTTCAGAAATGAATTGAATTTAAAAATCTTGGAGGATTCAACTGGAACGATATGTTTAGCAGCAGTTTCTATATCGGGCTCTTTGATATCAGCAGCTTTCAAAAAAGAATCGATAAGTTCTTTTCGCCGCGTTTGGAAGCGTCGAAAAGAACCAGTCCTTCTGTCAGGAAGATCATGATCAAAAATATAGAGACGAGTAGACGAGCCAGTGATTCTCCTACCGACAGTTTTCCAAATATAAGCGTCACTGAGGCCGAGGCTACATCCATAAATACAGATAGCATTAGCGGAGCTCACAAGTGATGCCATCATTTGACCTTTAGTGTTACGCAATAAGCTGGCGTTTCGCTCACTCTTAACCCATAACTCAATAAAATCAGGATCCTTTGAGCATAAACTCGAAGAGATCTGGGACTGGTCAGAGACCCCAAATATTGGCGAATCACCGTTACCCAAACTATCGACAACCCCGTGCAAATGAAGAAGATGGTCAGGGTAAAAAGATTTCACGGCAGCTCCGTTCGCAACGGAATGTAATTTGTCATCATGAATAGCCGAATTCCAAAATGAATCAAAGGAGCTTGTGTAGTTGAGCGAAATCGCCGAAACCCAAGAATTCTCCGACGGAATAACCTCCGGAATTGCTTCGACCTGATCCAGGGCTTCGAGTCGGCGCGAAAACAAGCACAACGATTCCCTGAATTCATCAATAGCAGCAGGAGGAATCTCATCGGGTAACCGCCCTGCCTCTTGCGCTACATACTCAAGCAGCTGGCGCTGAAGGTCTTCAAAAGTTTCATGGAACAGGTCAACGTCATCTTCGTAATACTTAGACACTTCACCCAACAGCTGCTCGAGATCAGACCAGAGATCCGATTGAGACTTTGGATCAAAAGTATCCAAACGCCTAACCAGCTCATCACGGTACTCATTAGCTGTACCAGGTGCAAAATACTTATTTAGCAGAAAAGAACGATAACCAGTCTCCAGGCCAAGGTTTTTATCAAAGCCGTTGCCGATTATCCAAAGAACTTTAGACACAGATATCCACCGATCAAACCAAAATCGAGTATTTCAAAAGTAAATATTAGGACGTAATCAAAACCTGGTAACCCCAAATATGTATTAAATAGCTAGGTCTATGCGGCAAATAGTTTGTCTTAAAAGGGATGAGGGCCTATCGGCGTTAGCCGATAGGCCCTCATCCTCAACAGAGTTAAATATACGGAAGGTGAAACGGGCCCACCACAAGCAGCCGGTCTTCTCCCCTAGTCCCGCTTAAACAGATCCCTCGTGTACACCTTGTCCGCCACGTCTGAGAGTTCGTCGCTCCAGCGGTTGGCGACGATCACGTCGCAGCCGGCCTTGAAGGCCTCCAGGTCGTGGATCACCTCGGAGCCGAAGAACTCCGGCGCGTCCAGCGTGGGCTCGTAGACCACCACGGGCACGCCCTTGGCCTTCACGCGTTTCATGACGCCCTGGATGGAGCTAGCGCGGAAGTTGTCGGAGTTGGACTTCATCGTCAGGCGGTTGACGTCCGCGACTGGCTTCGGCTTGCCGGCATGCTTGAGATTAATAGAGTTAAATATAGCCTTGCTCTCAACTAGCTATTCGAGTTGTGCGGCTATACCGATGGATGCGATTCTTGGTAAAGCGCAACAACTTCAAGTTGAAAAACAGGCTTGCCACTAATCTCCATTATCGCCACTGAATCACATTTAATTGGTCCAGAATTTAAGGCTGCCACTGACTTGATAAGCGCCTCTTTGCTGGCGGTGTCCATAATTTTGGTAAATACAGTATTTTTCATCAATTGGGTTCCGTCTGGAAACACTCGTTTGATCTGTGCCAAACAGGTCAGATCAATATCTATAATATCCTGCCGAATAGCTTGATATAGATTTTGGTCGGTTATCGTACCAATTACGGCATAAGCTTCGTTTTCCGAAACTATCTCTTCTGCGGAAAATAACTCTTTGGTGACAGCTCCGATTTTTTTCAATGAAGCTGAATTAGCATTGTTTGATCCCTTGAGCTTGGTCCCGCCTACCTCTTGCATTTTTTGGCTGAGCTCAGTTATTTCAATCGCTTCATCAACGAGACCTTTAATGGAATTGATCTTAAGATTGACCGGAATGCAGACAAAGTCTCCAGGTTGAGACATCAAAATCTCTTTTAAGAACTTATGTTGGGACAGCTGCTCGACCACCATGCTCAACATTGAAGTTGTGGTCTGGACCAACTTTGATTCCTTAGAACTCGAATTTCCAGAATTCTTATTAAGCTCCGCTTCGGCTGTTATCCCAAGTTTAAAAATCTTAAAACCAACTCCAGCGCCCCCTCTTTTTGAAGAAGATTTTCCTGAAGACGATTCTTCTTTAATCTCTTCGTATTCAGAAAAGCCCCTATTTAGAATTGCGTAAATATCCAACAGTCTATTTTGGTTTACATAATATGGGAAAAATACCGAATCAGTTACAGGTAAAGGTTTCTCGTCCATATTCCAAATCCCTTCCGGACGATAATCAAATTGACCTCTTGTAGAAAAGAAAGACTATCCGAAAATATGGTAGCGCTCAATGCTCCTGTTTATCCAATTTTGTACCCTGC
>CABUDS010000023.1 GCA_902490405.1 uncultured Collinsella sp. | reverse complement strand
GCTTGCCAAACGCGTGATTCCCTGTCTGGATGTTAAGGACGGCCGCGTGGTCAAGGGCGTCAACTTTGTGAGCCTGCGCGATGCTGGCGACCCGGTGGAGCTGGCGCGCGCCTACGACCGCGAGGGTGCAGACGAGGTCGTCTTCCTGGACATTACCGCGACGAGCGACAACCGCGCGACGACCATCGAGATGGCGGCGCACGCGGCCGAGGAGCTCGCTATTCCCTATACCGTGGGCGGCGGTTTCCGCGACTTGGCGGGCATGCGAACCATGGTTGCCGCCGGTGCCGACAAGGTGTCGCTTAACTCTGCCGCCGTGCGCGATCCGTCGTTGATCAGCCAGGCCGCCGCGGCGTTTGGCAGCCAGGCCGTGGTCGTGGCGATTGATGCCAAGCGCGTGGGCCTGCCCGGTCAGCCGGATGCCGACAAGTGGGAGGTCTTCACGGCGGGCGGTCGCAACGCCACGGGTATCGATGCGGTGGCGTGGGCCGAGGAAGCGGCTCGTCGCGGCGCCGGTGAGATCTTGCTCACCAGCATGGATCGCGACGGCACCAAGGCTGGCTTCGACCTGGCACTCACCCGCGCCGTGGCGCGCGCGGTGCCGATCCCGGTGATCGCAAGCGGCGGCGTGGGCACGCTCGAGCATTTTGCCGAGGGCGTGATCGAGGGCGAGGCCGATGCCGTGCTGGCGGCCAGCGTCTTTCACTTTGGAACTTTCAGCATTCGCCAGGTGAAGGAGTATATGGCCAGCCAAGGCATCCCTGTGAGGCTGGACTTCTAGTGCTGCGGCTTGCCCAGGCACCGCATCTTGCCGCTCAAACCGTCGCTCGCGTACCAAAGTACGCGTCGCTCCTCTTTCGCGGCAACCTGCGGCACCTGGACAACCCTCGCCGACCTGTGGGATTTCGTTTGTTACTTGGGAGAAATGATGACTGAGGTAATAAATGCTACCGAGCTTAAATACGACGCCCGCGGGCTGATTCCTTGCGTGGTTCAGCAGCATGACACCGGTGAGGTGCTTATGGTTGCTTGGATGAACGAGGAATCGGTGGGGCTGACGCTCAAGACCGGGACCACGTGGTTTTGGAGTCGCAGCCGTCAGGAGCTCTGGAACAAGGGCGCGACGAGTGGCAACATGCAGGAGGTCAAGGAGCTCTGGGCCGACTGCGATAGCGATACGCTGCTGGTCAAGGTGGACTCACCGGGCCCGGCCTGCCATACCGGCAACCGTACCTGCTTCTTTAAGCGCGTGGAAGGGGGAGTGCGATGAAAGTCGTGACGCCGTTCGAGGTCGCCGAATGCAACACCGAGCTCCTCCGCGCGGGCGTGCCATGCCGCGTGCACCTGACTGATGCCTGCGGGGCGCAGTCGCTTTGGCTCGAGGCCGAGAAGGAAAGGCTCGATGAGGCCCATGCCGTTATCGTCGAGTTCTTTGAGAAAAAGGGCGCAAAGCCTCGGTTCGATGAGACCGGTACCTACTTTACGCTGCAGTAACGAGAGGAAATAACCATGGGAGTCAGAACAGCTAACGTGCAGCCGGGAAATATCGGCGAGACGCTGACGGGTCTGGCCGAGGTGATTCACGGTCGTCGCGATGCGTCGCCACAGGAGAGCTACACCGCCCGTCTGCTGACCGACGTCGAGGACGAGCTGCTCAAGAAGCTTGCCGAGGAGGCGAGCGAGGTGATCATGGCCTGCAAGGATAACGACCACGATCACATTCGCTACGAGGCCGGCGACCTGATCTACCACCTGCTCGTGACGCTCGAGCGCTACGGCATTACCCTCGACGAGCTGGCCGGCGAACTCAACGCCCGCCGCCACTAGTCATTGGGGACGTTCTTAAACGACTAGTTAGGCGAGGGGCGTGGACTCCCATTCGCTGGTGGCGTGGGGGATGTCGAAGGTTCGATAACCGCAGTCGTAGGCGTGGGCCTGAGCCTCGTGAATGTTCCAGCAGATGTCGCAGGCGCGGTGCGCGTCCGAGCCAAAAGTGATTGGCACCTCGGCGTGGGCGAAGCAGCGCAACAGCCCCGTCGAGGGGTAATAGTCGTCGAGGCCCTTACGCGGCGCGGCGGTCGAGACTTCGACACGGCGACCCGTATCGTGCGCGCACTCGGCCATCTGCCCCCAAAACGGCGCCGGGTCAAAATCGGGCGCAAAGCCCTCCTTCGAAAAACGCATGACCAGGTCGGGGTGGGCCATCACGTCAAAGTTAAGCGAGCTTTCGCAAGCACGGCACCAGTCGTCGACGTAGTGTTCCCATACGCCGCGTACGCCTAAGTTTTCCCAAACATGCAGGTTGGTATCGTCGTCGATCCAGCCACAAAGCGAATTGGGCGTATCGGGACGAGTGGCGCTCTCCGTTCCCGCCGTGCCCGCGGCGCCGGCCATGATATCGCCCGGGTCGCCAATCCAATGCACGCTGCCCAAGCGCACCACGGCGCCCTGGGACCAGCGCTCAACCAAGGGTTCGCAGCCCTCGTACCAATCGCATTCAAAGCCATAGATAAGCTCGAGCTCCGGCGCGATTTGCGCGGCAAGCCTGCGGGCGTCCTCAAAGGCCAGACGATGTGCCGGCAAGTCGCCCTCGACGACCTGCACCTCGCAGTTAGCATCCATACTGGCAGGCAGGGCGAGGTGGTCGGTCGAGACCATGACGCGGCAGCCTGCCGCAGCAGCGGCACGGACGTTGTCATCAAACGAGGCATGGCCGTCCGAAAACGAGGTGTGGGTGTGACAATCGACCAGCGGGCAAGCGGACATAGCGGCTCCTTTGCGTCAAGCGAATCCGCTTCATTGTAATGGCGCAGCCTCGGCGCGGCGGGAATGCTGCAAGTCGAAACCGACTGGAAAGGGCAGGCGGCGCGTGCCGGCGCCGGCGACTACTTGCTTCGTGCCGCCACGCGTTTGGCCTGCACTGTTACCATTGCGTGTCTCACGGCGGTGATGGGGCGATAGCGGATCATACGCGGTCCCGACCAGCGCATGACCTCGCGGATCTTCTCGCGCATGGCAGGCCGGTAACAATGCGAAGGACAGGCCGAGCAAAATGTCTTGGTGCCCATGTGCGGGCAGTGCTCAATGCGCGCGATGGCGTATTTCTGCAGCTCGGCGCATTCGGAGCAGAGCGTAATGGTCCGAAGGCCGAGCTTCACGCGCACGGACTCATCGTCGCCAGCCTGTTCGACCGCATGCCCACCGCCATGATGCCCGCGGCACCACAACGCGATCATCTGCGACACCATTTGGGCCTCGCGCTCACGTTTGCGTGCCAGCTCCGGTGTGTCGACCGGGCGTGCCATTAGCTCAGCCTCCCGTGCTCGACCGAAAGCGAGAAATCGGCAAACGCGCAGGTGCTGGCGCGGTGGCTTACGAGCACAATGGTCTTGCCGCGGCGCTTGAGCTCGTCAACGGCCTGCATTACGGCTGCCTCGTTGAGAGCGTCAAGTGCGCTGGTGGGCTCGTCGAGCAAGATGAAAGGCGCGTCGTTGAGGAAGATGCGCGCAAGGCCGATGCGCTGGCGCTCGCCGCCCGAAAGCGAGTCGCCCAGCTCGGCAACGGGCGTGTCGAGTCCCTGCGGCAGACGGTCGATGAGCGTGGTGAGTGAGGCGGAGCGGCAAGCGTCGAGCAGCTCGGCATCGGTGGCGTTGGCGTGCGCGACCAGCAGATTCTCGCGTACGGTGCCGCAGAACAGATGCGTGTCCTGGGTCATATAGGCCTCGTGGCTGCGCAGGCTCGCTGTGTTGATGCGGCGGGCATCGACGCCGCTCACCGTGATGGTGCCGGCTGCGGGGTCCCAAAAGCGCATGAGCAGCTTAAGCAGCGTCGACTTGCCCGAGCCCGAGCGCCCCATGATGCAGGTCATGGTGCCGGGCGCAAAGGTGCAGGTCACGTCGTCGAGGATGAGACTTGCAGCGGCGTCGTTCGCGGCCTGCTCTGTGGCGTCGGCGCCGCCCGCGTCCACGCCGCCCGCATAGCTAAAGCTGACATGCTCGGCTGCGGCGCCGGCAAACTCGACGTCCTGTCCATCGGCGACCTCGGCGCACTGGGGCCGCTCGTCGAGCAAATCGAGCACGCGTGTGCCCGAGGCGAGCGTCTCCTGCAGCGAGGCGCCCAGGCGGCTCACGGCCATTACCGAGCCAAACGACGACACAAAGGTAAAGACGGCGACAAACGCTGCGGCAAAATCAATCGTTCCCGCAGCCACCAGCTGCAGCGCATGCCCGAGCATCACCAGATTGGCCGCAAGAATAAGCGCATCGGCTACGGCCTCGCTGGCCGCCTGGCGGCGCTTGAGGCGCGCGTCCACGGCGCCGACTTGCTCGGTCAGCTTGGCCAGGGCACGGCTGCGATCGGCGCCACCGGCGAACTGGATAGTCTCGGACGCGCCGCGTAGACTGTCGAGCACATAGGCGCCCAGCTTACCGGCGCCCTCGCGGCTCTGGCGGCCGGTGGTGCCGCATGCCTTGGCCGAGGTCAGGGGCAGCAGCACACCCAGGACCGCGTAGGCCACGAGCGCGATGCCCGCGAGCTCGGGGCTCACAGCCAGCAAAAAGACCTCAAACACAACGGTGCAGACCAGAGCGATGGCAATGGGCGAGATGGTGTGCGCGTAGAAGACCTCGAGCAGCTCGATATCCGAGGTGACCAGGCTCACGAGCTCGCCCTTGCCGCGGCCCTCGAGCTTGGCGGGGGCGAGCTGGCGCAGGGCGCCAAACACCAGGTCGCGAACGTGCGCGAGCAGACGGAATGCGATGTAATGGTTGCAGAGCTGCTCGCCGTAGTGGAGCGGCCCGCGTGCGATGCCGCAGGCGGCGCAGGCCGCGCATGCTGCGATCAGACCAAGCCCCAAGGCGTTGCGGCCCAGCGCGGCCATAAGGCCAAGGGCGCCAAAGGCCGGCACGAACGCGGCGGTGAGCATGCCAATGCTGCCCAGCGCGACGGCTAGCACAAGCCAGCCGGCAAGCGGTCGGACGAGCCCCATCATGCGCCACATGATGGACGGCGCCGAGTGACGGGCGCGGCCGGAGTCAGGCGCCGCGGTAGCGGAAGACGAGCCGGCACCGTTGAGGCCATCGGTACAGGCAGCGCTGCCGTCAACAGCCTCAACCGCGCCGGCATCTTCGACGTCCTCGGCATCATCCTCCGCATACGCATATGCCGAGAGCTGCTCCTGGCTGTTCCACATGCGCGCATAGGCGCCCGCGGTGGCCAAGAGCTCGCCGTGAGTCCCGTGCTCGGCAATACGGCCACGCTCCAGCACCAGGATCTGATCGGCGCCTACGATCGTCGACAGGCGGTGTGCCACCACGATTACGGTGTGCCCGCCGGCGAGCGATGCAATGACCTCGCCGATTGCGGCTTCGCTTGCGGCATCGACGTTGCTCGTAGCCTCGTCAAACACATAGATCGGCGAGTCGTGCAGCAGGGCGCGTGCCATGCACACGCGCTGGCGCTGACCGCCCGAAAGGTTGGTGCCGCCCTCGTTAATCACCATGTCGAGCCCGCCGTTGGCCTGCACAAAGGCCGCCACGCGCGTGCGGCCGAGCGCGCGCAAAAGCTCGGCGTCGGTGGCGTTGGGCTGGGCGAGCAGCAGGTTGTCGCGCAGGGTGCCGGCAAACAGGTAGCCGTTGGTGGGCACCAGCGTGACGGCGCGCATGAGTGAGGTGGCCGTGGCATCGCGCAGTTCAACGCCGCCAATGCGCACGCTGCCGCGGTAGGCACCCTTGCGGCCCGAGATAATCCCCGCGAGCGTGGACTTGCCGCCGCCGCTTTCGCCCACGAGTGCCACGAGCGAGCCGTGCGCAATGGTCGCGCTGGCGCTGTCTAGCACCGTGCGGTCGCCGTATGCATAGCTCACGCCCGCGAGCTCGATATTGCCGCGACCGTCAAGCTCAACATCGCCGCGCTCGGGCTCGGGCGTATCCAAAATGCCAAACATGCGGCGCGAGGCGGCCATGCCGTTCATGGCCGTGTGGAACAGCGATCCCAGGCGGCGCATAGGCAAAAAGAACTCCTGTGACAGAAAGACGATGAGGAAGGCAGCCTCAAAGCCGATCTTGCCCGTGGCGAGCTGCAGTGCGGCCACGATAATGCCGAGCGCGGCGCCCATATAGACGACCAGGTCCATAACGCAAATGGAGCGCAGCTGCATCACCAGCAGGTGCATGGTCGCTGTGCGGAAACGCTCGGACTCGGCGTTGATGCGCTCGTGCCAGCTTCGATCGGCCTGGTAGACCTTAAGGGTGGTGAGACCCTGCACGGCCTCCAGGAACATGCCGCCAAGATCGACATAGCTGCCCCAGTACTCGGCACCGATCTTTTTGGCGTTGCGCATGACCATCATAATGGAGACGGGGATGACCGGAACGCAGGCGAGCAGCAGCGCGGCGGGAAGACCCGCTTGGCCCACGAGCAGTACAAACAGCGTGATGGGTGCCAAGCCGGCAAAGAAGAGCTGCGGCAGGTAGCCGCCAAAGTACACCTGGAGTTGCGTGGCGCCCTCGACGCTGGTCTGGACGGCCTCGGCGGTGGGGACGGTCTCGGTGTAGGAGGGGCCGAGTGCGGTGAGCTTGTCGTAGACGAGCGAGCGCACGCGGCGGACGGCCTCGAACGCGGCCTTGTCACCGGTGCGCTGCGCCAGGTAGATGGCGGCGGCACGCGCGATGATGGCGGCGGCGAGCGGCAAGGCCGCCTGTGCGAGGGCATCGACGGCGAGCGCGGCGGAAAGGCCGTCCGTGACGATGCCGCCCAAGATGCGCGCAAGCACCCACATCACCGTGATGTTTGCCATGAGCGCGATCCACTTAAACAGGACGCTTGCCATAATGTAGGGCGTTGCCTGCGGAACCAGGGAGAAGAGCCGCTTCTCGAACATGAAACCTCCTATGCCGTAACGGTGCCGGTCGGGGTCCTCGGCAGCCGCTTAGTTAGCCAAATGCAACTAGAGTAGCATCGTGCAGCCTGTAAGTATGCCGAGGGTAATTTTTTGGCCGATGAACTGCGTGGAAAGTTCAAAATTGTTGAGTGTAGTGAACTTTGTGGTGGACGGAGTGCGAGCGCAATTCTGATCGTGCGCGGCCCCGCTCCAAAACATGTACATCAGCCTCCAAAAGCTGCAAAAAATGACATGTTTGGAGGCTGGCGTACATGTTTGGATAGGGGCGAGGGCGGCGACGGACGAAAGTCACGCTTGCGCCACGTCCGATGTGCTAGCGTTTGGGTGAATAAAACGAGCCCGTGCGGAAAGGATCCGGACCGTATGCAACGTGGAAGTACATCTCCGCTGTCTCGCGAGACCGATGCACCCGAAACTATCGTCAAGCTGGAGTGCGACATCGACGATGCGTCGCCCGAGGTACTCGCTTATGCCGCGGACCGCCTGCGCGAGGCAGGTGCGCGCGAGGTGCACTGGTTGCCTCTCTACTGCAAAAAAGGTCGCCCCGGCTGGCAGCTGCAGGTAATCTGCGCCCGCGAGGACATTGACCGTCTGCAGACGATTATCTTTTTGGAAACCACCACGAACGGCATCCGGCGCCAGGTGATGGAGCGCGTTTGCCTGCCGCGCCGCTTTGAGCAGGTCGCGACGCCTTGGGGCGAGGTGTCCGTCAAGGTGGCCACCCTGCCCGACGGCAGCGAGCGCGCGGCACCCGAGTACGAGGACTGTGCCCGCCTTGCCCGTGAGCACAACGTGCCGCTCCAACGCGTGATGCAGGCGGCACAAGCCTCGGCACTGCGATTTGAATAGCGCGCCCGGCCACATCTCGCGCCTGGCCACATCAACCCCATCCGAAAGGACCCTCCCATGAAATACCTCATCGCCTCCGACATCCACGGCTCGGCATATTGGACCGAGCTCCTCTGCGCCGCCATCGAGTCCGAGCAGCCCGACCGCATCGTCCTGCTGGGCGACCTGCTCTATCACGGTCCGCGCAACGACCTGCCGCGCGACTACGCCCCCAAGCGCGTGATTCCGCTGCTCAACGCCCTGGCCGACCGCATCATCGCGGTGCGCGGTAACTGTGACGCCGAGGTCGACCAGATGGTCCTCGACTTTCCCGTCATGGCCGACTACGCCACGCTGTTCGACGAGGCCGGCCGCGAGCTGTTCCTGACGCACGGCCACGTTTTTGGCGCCGGCATGCACAACAGCGTCGACCACGTGCCCGCGCTGCCCGAGGGCTCCGCGCTCGTCTACGGCCACACGCACATCAAAGTTAGCGAGGCAAGCGAGACTCACCCGGGTCTGTGGCTCTTCAATCCCGGCAGCGTGAGTATTCCCAAGGACGGTACGCACAGCTACGGCATCTACGAGGGCGGCGCGTTCCGTCACGTGATCCTGGAGGAGAAATAATCATGGCGCAGCACATGGCTCGGCAAAATGCCGAGGGCTCGCGCGATCTGTCCACACTGGTCGACGCGTCGGCCGAGCTGCAGCATCTGGTGCAGACCATCTGGCGTCTGCGTCAGCCCGATGGCTGCCCGTGGGACCGCGAACAGACGCATCAGAGCATCGGCAAGAACATGATCGAGGAGGCCTACGAGGCGCTCGATTGCATCGAGGCGGACGACGTGGCGCATCTGCGCGAGGAGCTGGGCGACGTGCTCATGCAGGTGGTACTGCATGCGCAGATTGCGGCGGACGCCGGCGAGTTTACGCTTGCCGATGTGGCACGCGATATCGACGCCAAGCTCATCCGTCGTCATCCGCACGTGTTTGGCGATGCGGACGCCGAGAGCTCCGATGAGGTGCTCAAGATCTGGGACGAGGTTAAGCTTGCCGAGAAGGCTGCCAAGGACAAGGCCGTGGCGGCAGGCGAGGCTGCGCCCGAGGGCCTGCTCGACGGCGTGCCCACGCATCTGCCGGCGCTGATGCAGGCCCAAAAGGTGTCGCGCAAGGCGGCTGCCGTGGGCTTTGAGTGGGAGACGGTCCAGGACGTGTGGGACGAGGTCGCCGAGGAGCGCGCCGAGTTTGAGGCCGAGACTCCCGGCTCGCCCGAGCGCGAGATGGAGTTTGGCGACCTGCTCTTTGCCCTGGTTAACGTTGCGCGCAAGGAGGGAATCGACGCCGAGAGCGCCCTGCGTGCCAGCACGGCAAAGTTCCGCCGCCGCTGGGCCGCGATGGAGCAGATGGCGGCCGACGCCCACGTGGATCTGGCCGAGCTTTCGACCCACGGCCTCAATGACCTCTGGGATGCCGCAAAGGCAGAGGAGTAAGACTGCGGGGGCGACGGGACGGACTTTCTCATCGCCCCCATTATTTTTCAAAAAGATTGTATCCCTTGGCTAACTTAGGGCATAATGCAAAAAGTGCGATAAGGCTAACTTATGAACCTGCGCGCCACTGTAGCGTGCAAGCCGTGTCGCCAAGCATTCAACCCGTTTCCAAGTGAGAGGGAGACAACATGAGCGATATTTTGGATGTCTACGGTCGCGAGGTACTCGACAGCCGCGGCAACCCCACCGTCGAGGTCGAGGTCGTGCTCGAGGACGGCAGCTTCGGCCGCGCGATGGTGCCTTCGGGCGCTTCGACCGGCGCCTTTGAGGCATGCGAGCTGCGCGATGGCGACAAGGGCCGCTACCTGGGCAAGGGCGTTTCGCAGGCCGTCGAGCACGTCAATAACGAGTGCGCTAACGCCGTCGTGGGCCTCGACGCCTTCGACCAGCGCGCCGTCGATGCCGCGCTGATTGCCGCGGACGGTACCCCCAACAAGACCAAGCTCGGTGCCAACGCCATCCTGGGCGTGTCGCTGGCCGTCGCCCGCGCCGCTGCCGAGTCGGCGGGTCTTTCGCTGTACCAGTACCTGGGCGGCGTCAACGCCCATCTGCTGCCCACGCCCATGATGAACATCCTCAACGGCGGCGTGCATGCCGACAATAACGTCGACTTCCAGGAGTTCATGATCATGCCGGTGGGCGCCCCGAGCTTTGCCGAGGGCCTGCGTTGGTGCGCCGAGGTCTACCACACCCTCAAGGGCGTGCTGCACGAGGCGGGCCTGGGCGGCGGCGTGGGCGACGAGGGCGGCTTTGCGCCCAACCTCAAGACCAATGCCGAGCCGTTCGAGTACATTACCAAGGCCGTCGAGAAGGCTGGCTTTAAGCCCGGCGTCGACTTCATGTACGCCATGGACCCGGCCTCGACCGAGTTCTACAACGCCGAAACCGGCATGTACGAGCTCAAGGGCGAGGGCGTGGAGTACACGAGTGCCCAGATGGTCGATTACTGGGAGAAGCTCGTCGACACCTATCCCATCATCTCCATCGAGGACGGCATGGCCGAGGAGGACTGGGACGGCTGGGTCGAGCTGACCCGCCGCATTGGCAACAAGGTGCAGCTGGTGGGCGACGACCTGTTCGTCACCAACACCGAGCGCCTCAAGAAGGGCATCAAGCTGGGCGCCGCCAACGCGATCCTGGTCAAGGTCAACCAGATCGGCACGCTCACCGAGTCGCTCGAGGCCATCGAGACCGCCAAGGAGGCCGGCTACGCCTGCATCGTGAGCCACCGCTCCGGCGAGACCGAGGATTCCACGATCGCCGACCTGGTCGTGGGCGTCAATGCCGGCCAGATCAAGTCGGGCGCCCCGTGCCGTAGCGACCGCATCGCCAAGTACAACCAGCTCATCCGTATCGAGGACGAGCTCGAGGGCAGCGCGCACTACGCCGGCAAGGCCGCGTTCTACAACATTCGCTAGGCAAGCGGCGTGTGCGGGGGCGGGGCTGACTCGGATTCACCTCGCTCCCGCCGGGCACTGTTGAGCACCATTGGGCGCTGGGCCATATGGCTCAGCGCCTTTTTTATGTCGAGCAAGGGCCGCCGAAGGCGGCGCGCGCACTCGTGCTATAACTAAAAGACTTAGCGCAAACAAACCTCAACCGCACAAGGCGCACATGGATCAGATTTACGACAACAGGTACTATTCCGCCGGTTCGCGTGAGCCGTCACCTCGCCGTGCGCATTCGGTGCAGCTTGGCGGGTCCGATTACGCCGGTGCCGACCGCTCCATGCAGCGACCGACAAGTGCCTCACACTCCCGTGCTCAAATGAATATGCTGACGGACCGTCCGCCACGTTCGGTGCGCCCGGCGCATTCGGAGCGTGCTCAGCGTTCCTCGGATCAAACGCACGAAAAGCCGAGTAGGCCCTCGAACCGTCTTTCGGGCTCGGACTTTATGCGCTACGCCAACGACAATGCGGTGGTCAAGGCAATCTATGACTTTACGCATGGCTCTCTGCGTCCGCTGTTTATCGGTATCGTGGTGGCGCTGGTGCTCGTGAGCCTGTATTTTCCCGTGCGCGATCTGTACGTGGCAAAGCGTTCGAGCGATATCTTGGCCAAGCAGGTCGAGATTCGCCAGCAATACAATGATGAGCTGCAAAAAAGCGTCGACAAGCTGCTCTCGGAGGAGGGTATCAAGGACGCGGCGTCCGAGGACCTGGGCCTGGTGATGCCCGGCGAGAAGAAGATTGACGTGCTAGGCTTGGACGACGATTCGGACTCGTCGTCGAGCAAAAAGTCCTCAAACGCCAAGAAGGCCAGCGAAGTGGCCAAGGAAATCGAAGAAGTCGGCAAGGACGCGCCGTGGTACATCCAGGCGCTCGACATGCTGTTTGGGTTTAACGGCGTCGAGGGTCAGACGGTCGTGTCCAACGGCAAATAGCGCCCGGAGGGGAGCCCGCAATGACAAATTGCAAACGCTATAAGGTAGCCGCGATCGACCTGGGAACGGTGTCGTCGCGACTGGTGTTGGCCCAGGTCGAGGGCGGAGCGATTGTGGAATCGTCCAAGCATACCGAGATTACCGACCTGGGCGAGGGCGTGGACACGACGGGGCGCTTTTGCAAGGCGGCTGTCGAGCGTGTGCTCGCTGCGTGTCACATGTTTGTGGACGAGGCCCGTGCCTTTGGGGCCGTGTGCGTCTGCACCACGTGTACGAGTGCCGCGCGCGATGCGTCCAATGCCGCGCTGCTGTTGGACGGTCTGCGCGATCTGGGGCTTGAGCCACAAGTGATTCCGGGCGAGGTCGAGGCGCGCCTGACGTTTTTCGGCGTGGCGCACGACTTTGCCGGCGAGCGCATCATTGTTGCCGATTCGGGCGGCGGATCCACGGAGCTCGCGACTGGCGTGTACGCGCCGGAGCGCGGCGTCTTTGCGCTGGAGGGAACGCGCTCGCTGGACATCGGTTGTCGCCGCGTGACAGAGCGCTTTTTCTCCGCGTTGCCGCCCGCGGATGGCGAGCTTGCTGCCGCTGCCGCGTGGGCAGGCGAGCAGTTTGTCGCCTATTTTGAAGGCCTGCCCAGCGACTTTGAGCGCGCCGAACGCCTCGTTGCGGTGGGCGGCACCGTCACCACGCTCGTGGCACTCGTTCACGAGCTGGAGCCGTATGATTCGAGCTTTGTGCACCTGCGCGAGCTTTCGATGGAGCAGGTTTCGGCTGCCATCGAGCGTATGTCCGCGCTGGATGTGGAGGGTATCGCCGCGCTACCGGGTGTACAGCCCAAACGCGCGGGCGTGATTCTGGCCGGCGCCGTGGTGATTCGCGAGCTCATGCGAGCCGGCGGCTACAAGACGCTCACCGTAAGTGAGAACAGCCTCCTCGCCGGCATGGCCGCCACCATCAACGAGGTTCTCGACGGCGCGACCCCCACCATCGCCTGGACCCCGAGCCTGAGCACCCTTTAACCATCCCCTCATAAGTTGCGGTGAAATGCGGACTAAAATCGCCCTTTCGGGCCCCAACCAGTCCCTATTCCACCGCAACTCAACAGCCGGCACCTAGGGACGTTTTTTCTGCCGGCACCTGGGGACAGTCCTTGCTGAGCGCCTCCGCAGCCTTTATGCCAGTTTGTCGATTTGCCCAATTTCCCAAAGCGGAATATTGACGAGCGTGTCCTCGTCTCTATATGCCGCCAGAGAGCTCCTCACGCAACGCTCGAGTTTGAATTTTTCGCAGGCTATTTTCAGACTCTTCGCTTTAAGGTTCTCTGCCGCCTTGACCTCAAGCGGAAGCACGGTTCCCGCATGGTCGATGGCAAAGTCGGTTTCGGCATTGCCAGAGGTAGAGGACCAATACACGGGAGTTTTGTCTTGGAGCAAAAGCTCCTGCGCGACGTATTGTTCGGTCAGCGAACCTTTGAACTCGGTAAAAACAGCGGATCCGTTAAGAACGATGGCCGGAGAGAGACCGGAGAGCGCTCCGAGGATGCCGGTGTCGATGCAGAACAGTTTGAAGCCCGAGAGGTCTTCGTAGCTCGAGAGCGGTGCCTTTAGAGCGGAAACACGTGGCACCTTATGAACGATTCCGTAGTCCGTGAGCCACTGGAGGCTTTCCTCAAAATCGCGTGCGCGCGCTCCAGGGCGAAGGGCGCCATAGACAAACTTCTTGTTCTCCTTGGCAAGCTGGCCGGGAAGGGATTTCCAAACCAACCTCATGCGCTCGACGATGCGGGCGGGTGCATGTTTGCCAAAATCGGATTCGTAAGCCTCGATGATTTGCTGCTGAAGCCTTCGGGCTTCAATGAAGTCGCGTGTCTCGGCGAAAGCGGAGACAACTTCGGGCATACCACCGACAACAAGGTATTCCTTGAGCAAGTGCACGAGCTTTTCGGTGACGTTTGCTAGAAGGTTCATGTCTGCGGCAAGGATGGCGTCGGCGAGCGGGTTGCCGTCGACGGCGCGAACGAACTCGGCAAACCCCATGGGACGCATGGTGAGCTGGTCGATTTTGCCGACGGGAAATGACTCGTTTTCGCGTCGGAGCGCGAGGCCCATATAGGAACCGGCTGCTACGATGTGGTATTCGGGTGCAAGCTCGTTGAAGTACTTGAGCGAGGTGATCCCGCGTGGCGCCTCTTGGATCTCGTCGAAGATGATGAGCGTGTCTGTCGGCGTTACGGTTTGGCCACGTAGGAGCTCTATCTGGGAGATGATGCGCTTGGGGTCGAGGTCCCCATCGAACAGCGAGCGTGTGCTCGGCTCGAGCATAAAGTCAAAACGAATGACGCTTCGATACTGCTGGCTTGCGAATTCGTTAAGAAGCCAAGTCTTTCCTGTCTGGCGGGCTCCCTTAAGCAAGAGAGGTTTGCGATTCGCCCTTGATTTCCAAGCGATAAGTTCACTCATAAGCTGTCGTTGCATATTGCCTCCCAACCCTCTCGGCTAGTATAAGACCATTTGGGCGTTTCCATCGGAAAATGTGCGAGACAACCACGTTTTTCCATCGGAAAATGTGCGAGACAACCACGTTTTTCCATCGAAAAATGTGGGAGTGCCAATCTGAGTTGCGGTGAAAAAGTTCTTAAATGAGCTGGTAACCAGTCAAAACAGGAACTATTCCACCGCAACTTATCATCCGTGTCGGCATCCACAAGAAACGAGCCCGCGTCTCCGGGGGACACGGGCTCGTAAACAATGCGTGGTAGGGGCGGTGGGACGTCTGCGAATTTGCGCAGCAAATACGCACCGGCCTCGGTCGCCTGCCGGCGCCCTCGCCGGCTCGCTACAAACGCTCCGCGTTTGCTTAACGCTCGCCCCCTCGCGGGTTCGAGCCCCACCGGCGTGCAAAAGAAACGGGCCCGCATCCCTGGGAGATACGGGCCCGTAAAAGCCAATGGTAGGGGCGGTGGGACTCGAACCCACAATCCTTGCGGCGAGAGATTTTAAGTCTCCTGCGTATGCCAATTCCGCCACGCCCCCGTGAGACTAGAAGTCTAGCACAAGCCGCCCGTTACGCGTTGACAGCCATCGAGTGCTGGCCCGACTTTTCCAAGTACTCGGCAAACTTGGCCTCGTCGCCCTTGTTCTTGTACTGCAGGGCCAGCAGGTATTCCAGGCGGCAGCTCTTGACCTTGTCGTCACCGGCCTCTTCGAGCATGCGCTCCAGCTCGGGAATGTCGTTGTGGCGCTTGAGGATCATCGTGTCGTACATCAGCTGGCATTCGTGTGCGACTGCCTCGGCCTGACCGCCCTCAAAGCCCTTGATCTCGTGCAGCAACTCCTTGGACTTTTTGCGGTCCTCCTGGCCAACGTAGTAGTTAAAGGCTTTGATCACCAGGTCGACGCGCTGCATCTTGGGCAGGTTGAGTCCCAGCAGCAGGTCGAACATCTCGTTGGCGCGTTCGTGGTCCTCGCGCAACAGATAGGAGTTCAGGCGCAGGTAGTCGCGGTTGTAGCGCGGGTACAGCATGCTGGTGAGTTTGCCGTCGAGCAAACGATCGAACTCGTCCCACTGTTTGGCAGCCATCAACTGCTGCAGGCGCTTAAACGTGGTGCGTTTTTTGATGCTAAAGAACACCGACACGGCGATACAGATGATAACGACGGCGGTCCAGAGTGTGCGGGAATCGGGCATATTAGGGTCCTTAGTCGCTCATAAAGCGAGCGGTATGACAACACGTACTGGATGTATTATACGCAGCGCGCAAGCAAACTGGCATAAAAGCTCATCGAGGCCGAGTGCCATCGCTCGCTGCGGTACACTTACCTAAAGTAAACCATGAAGGGAGACATTACCTATGAAGAAAATCGTTTTGGCTTGCGGTGCTGGCGCTGCTACTTCCACGCTCGTTGCCCAGAAGGTCGCCACCCTGCTCGACGCCAACGGTTACGCCGACAAGTATGAGATCGTGCAGTGCGCCATCTCCGAGGCCAAGGACGCTTGCGACGAGGGCGCCGACCTGCTGATCGCCACCACCGTTGCCCCCGAGGGCCTCACCTGCCCGTACGTGAGCGGCGTGCCCTTCATGACCGGCATGAACCGCGTTGCCGCCGAGAAGGCCGTTCTTGACGTCATGGCTCAGTAGGCGCTGCCTGCATGAGTGAGCAGAACGCCAATCCGGTAGAGCTCTTTGGTATGCGCGTTGCCCATGTGGGCATTAACGCCGCCGACCCGGCAGACGCCTTGGAGATCGCGGAGCTGTTCTCGACGATGATGGGCCTGCCCGTTATCGAGACCCCGGTTTCGTACTTTAACGATTCGCTGGTCGAGATCATGAAGCAGAACGGTCGTGGCGCCAAGGGCCACATTGGCTTTGCTGTCAACGACATCGATGCGGCCGAGAAGTGGTTTGCCGAGCGCGGGCTCGAGGTCAACGAGGAGTCGCGCGTGCTGCTGCCCGACGGCGGCACCAAGCTCGTGTACTTTAAGCGCGAGTTTGCCGGTTTCGCCGTGCACCTGTGCCGCGAGTAGCGCACAAGCTGCCATAGCTAACGAAAAATGGGGTAAGGCTACGTGGCCTTACCCCATTTTTAATGCCGAGAGGGTGACTGACGGGCTGCCGTAAAACGAAGGTGAATGGTTTCCCATGAAGTGAACGAGTGAAATCGGACCTCTGGAGCATCGACACTTTGGAGGCACCGTTTCCTGCGGTTTCGTAAGGTTTTTCCTGCAGTTTTGGCGTCAAAAAGTGTGGATGCTTCGGGGGTCCAAAATAGGTCGTTCACTTCGCGGAAAAGCATTCACCTTCGATTCGTGAGAGACGCCCCTACCGCGGCAGGCGAATCGTAAAGCGGCTGCCGACGCCCTCGACTGAGGTCACGCCAATGACACCGCCATGGCTGTCGACGATCCACTTGGCAATGGCAAGCCCCAGACCCGAGCCCTGCGCGCCGGCATCGCGTGCGTTGTCGGCGCGGTAGAACCGTTCAAACGCGTGGGCTGCGGATTCCTGGTTCATGCCGATGCCCTCGTCCTCAACACTTATGTCGATCGTGCCCGCGCCCGCATCCGGCGTCACGCCAAACGAGATGGATGTGCCCGCGTCCGAATACTTGGCGGCGTTCTGCACGATCACGCGCAGAGCCTGCTTCACGAGCGCCACGTCAACGGGCGCGTCGCAGCGCGGGTCGCTGGTAAGTGCGGCATCGTACGCCAGTCGATATGTGTGCGCGGCATCGATCATCTGCGATTCCTCGCATACCTCGCCGACCAGTGCGGCCAGGTTAGTATTCGCACGCCGCAGGACCGTGCGCCCGGCATCGCCGCGCGCCAAAAACAGCAGCTGCTCCACGAGCTCCTGCATATGCTCGCTTTCGGCCTTGAGGGACGCGATGGATTCTGCCAGCACGTCCGGGTCGTCTTTGCCCCAGCGGTCGAGCATGTTCACGTAGCCCTGAATCACCGCGATGGGCGTGCGCAGCTCGTGGCTCGCATCGTTGACAAAGCGCATCTGCTGCAGCTTGGCCTCTTGCATCTGGCGCAGTAGGCGGTTGAGTGCAACCTCGATGCTTGCCAGGTCGGCGTCGCCGGTAGTGACGCTCGGCGAGTCGACGCTTGCGCGCTCGATGGCCTGCTCCAGTGTTTCCATCTTGCCGCCGGAGAGCTGCATGCGGCCGAGTTCGTCCACGCGCAGGGCCAGATCGTTGAGCGGCGCCATGGTGCGGCGCACACGGCGGGCACCGCCGAGCATGTTGAGCACGCCGATGACCTGCCAGCCCGCAACGACAAGGTAGAGAGGCCATAGCGTGACGAGGTCCTGTGCGAGGGGGAAGGTCTTGGTGTTACGCGCGAGCTCGACGGTATAGGTGAGCGTGGTCAGGTTCCAGCCGCGCGCGGGCGCCAGCGACATGCCGTGAACGGCGGCGCCGGGGATCCATCCCGCGGTAAACGCGCCATCGGGCAGCGTCTGGTTGTAGCCATAGACGAGGATCGCCGCCGCAACAAGCAGCAGTAACAGATCCAGCCAGACGTAGCTCACCAAGCGGTGCCACATATAGCTCCAGTTGATGGCGCGGGCGATGGAGGTGACGCGCTTAGCCTCGTCGTTACGCGCGGCAGACATAGCCCACCCCGCGCACGGTCTGGATGATGCGGGCGCTGCCGGCGTCTTCGATCTTGGCACGCAGGTGCGCGATGTGCACGTCGACGTTGTTGGTGTCGCCCACGTATTCGTAGCCAAGCGCCTCGTGCGCGATGCGCTCGCGCGTGAGCACGGTCTCGGCATGCGCCATAAGCAGGGCGAGGACATCGAACTCGCGGGCCGTGAGCGCGATGGGCGAGTCGCCGACCGTGACTTCGCGGCGGTCGGGGTCGAGCGCGACCGAACCCACGGTGAGCGTGGCGGGGGAGGGCAAGGCGGAAGCTTGGGCCGAGTCGCTGACCGGGGGTATCGCAGCGGCGTCTCCGCCCGCACCGGCCGCCATGCCCGTCCCGGCGCCGGCGCCGCCAACGCCCGAAGCCGCCCGCACGGCCTCCGAGCGCTTCAACGCCACGCGGATCCGTGCGAACAGTTCCTCAATCGCAAACGGCTTGGTCAAGTAATCATCGGCACCGGCATCGAGCCCGGCAACCTTATCCATCACGGCATCGCGCGCGGTGACCATGATCACCGGCACGTCCTTGTGCTTGCGGACACGCCGCAGGACTTCCATGCCGTTGAGCTGCGGCAACAGCACATCGAGCAGAATCAGATCGTAGTTGCGCTCCAGCGCCAGGTCCACGGCGGTGCGGCCGTCGGCGGCGTGCTCCACCTGGTAGCCCTCGTGCTCCAGCTCGAGCGTCACAAAGCGGGCGATTTTCTCCTCGTCCTCTACGATCAGGATCCGTGCCATGCGTGCCCCCGTCTGCGATTACTTGTCGTCGTTGAGATTTTGCTTGATGTCGTCCGCGGCGTTGGCAGCGCTGTCCATAAGGTTGTTGATGCTGCCAGGCACGTCGCCGTCGCTGTCGATGCGGTAGCGCATGCCAAAGAACAGGCCAATCAGCATCAGCCATATCGTGGCGCCCCAGGCAAACAGCGCGACGATGGGAATCAGGATGGGGATGTTGAGGATGATCGCATCGCGGCGCGTGGCGATAAACTTGGTGTCCAGGCTCAGGCGGAAGAGCTTTTTGAGGTACTCCCACACGCTGTCCATCTTCTTGGAAAAGTCGGTTTTTTCGCTCGACTTTTCGTAGGCTGCCTGCGCGGCGACCATCTCGGCCGAGGGCTCATCGGCCGGCGCGGACTCGGTGGCGGCGTGCGCCGACGTGGTCTGCGTCTTGCCCTGCGACTCGAGCCAAATGATGGCATCCAGGACGTTGCCGTCGGCGGCGTCGAGCGCGGCCTTGGCGTCGGTGTAACTCACGTTGCACTTGGTGCGGATGGTTTCAACTTTTTCGAGGTCGTCCATGACCTGTCCTTTCGTTCGATGGGCGCGACGCCAGGCGATCTGCCCGGGCGTGAGCGTTGCGTTCGGCGGCCTGCGTTGCGCGGTGCCGCCCCGCCCTTGGTCGAACTCTATAGTGCAGGTTATAGATTAAGCGATTCTTGAGCCAAGATTAATGTTGGATGAGTTTTTGGGTGGCAGTGGGAAAAGTATTAGACCTCGATAGCGGGAGATGGTGGGCCGGTATCAAGCCGGCGTCAGAAATGGGATAAGCAAGGCGTATGGATCGCACGGATCAAAAACACGTTGCAAAAGTATGAAAATATCCTACAATTGCAACATGAAGTACTTTAGCAACATAACGGCGATAAGCGAGCTTTCCGAGAGTGAGGGCGTGTTTACCACAGCCCAGGCGGCTCGCATGGACATTTCTCGAGATGCGCTGGCGCACTCATGCCGCGTGGGGCGTCTTGAGCGGATATGCCACGGCGCCTACCGGATGTCGGGCGCGCAGCGCCGAGGCACCGATGAGCTCAACGCTCTTTGGAAGCTCACCAATCCCTCCCTTTGTGCGTGGGAGAGAAAGCGCCAGTGGGATGGCATCGCTGTGAGCGGTACGACGGCGGCGAACCTTCAGCAAATCGGCGATTTCTTTCTGTCCCCCTACAGGATGACCGCGCCCATGCGCATCAATACGAGAAACGAATCCCTTTCTTTTGTAAAGCGCGAGATTGCGGAGCAGGATATCGTCTGGCTCGACGGCCTGCCGGTAACCAAACCCGAGCGCACGCTTGTCGATCTTTGCCTCGATTGCGAGGACCCCTCATTAATTATCGATGCCTATAACGACGCGCTTGGGCAAGGGCTCGATATGCAGTGGCTGAAAGATCTTGTAGAAGAGAACTCTAAAACCGCCAAACGACGCGAGCTGATGGCGCCTTTGCTGACGGTACTGAACGGGTAATGCGAAACGGAGGACATGGTGAAGTACAAAACGCCTGCCGCATTGGAGATGGCTGTTAGGAATGCCGCAAGAGAATCGCCAATGGATACCAATCGGGCAATCGTCGGTTTCTACTTTCATCGCTTCCTATGTCGCGTTTTTTCAGAAGATGACGGCAGCTTTGTGCTCAAGGGCGGTCAAAGCGTCCTGGCGCGAACACTCGATGCACGTGTCACAAGAGATATTGACTTGGTTGCTCAAGAGGAGAGTCTCGAAGAGGCTATTGTCGATCTGGTGCAGGCTGCTTCGATTGATCTGGAGGATTTCGTTTCGTTCGTCTTTGATCGTGCAGAGCAAATCAAAGAAGAAGATGAGTATCGGTGCGGTGCGAAGGTGTGGTTCACCCCCTTTATGGGAACCAAGAAGCTACAGCCAATTTCAATTGACTTGGTAATTGATGAAGTGCGGGGACTTGAGCCTGAGGTTCTTGCGCCGATCGATCGTCTGAATATCGAGGGGCTCCCAGTCTGCGACTATCGAGTATGCCGAGTGGAGAGTGCCCTTGCAGATAAATTGCTCGCAATGATAGAGATGCATGAGGGCCGTGCTTCATCGCGAATCAAGGATATAGTCGACATCTTGGTGTACGCGAAAACTTGCTTCGTCGATGGGGCTACGCTTGTCGAGAGGGTCGAGAAAGAAGCGTCTGCCCGCAAAGTGGCAATGCCGGAAGAGTTCGTGGCGCCTCTCTGGTGGAAACAAAATGGTTCTGCACAGTACGTAAAGATGGCGAGGCAGGCGGGGGTACTTGATCTCGCGGGGAACATTGCTGGGGCAGAAGAGGTCGTCAATCGGTTGTATACACCGTGCTTTAATCATTCGGCGAATGTGTGCAAATGGAATCCTCAGACCACGGGATGGGAATAGGCTAGATAGTTAAGCCGGCGGCAGAATTAGTTCCTGTCGCCGGCTTAAGACGTTTCTACTGCCTATGCGCTATTCGCAGGTCTGGTCGACCACCTGGGTGACGGCCTTTTTTGCGCCTTCGAGGTCGCGCAGGGCTTGGGCGACAGCGGCCTCGGCTTGTTTCTTTGTCCTTACGACCTCGGCAAAGTGATTGATGGACTCGCTGTACTCGCGTGTGCGCGGGTCGAGCGCCGGCGGGACTTCGATCTCAAACAGGTCGCTAGGACGGATGGCGCGGATGCTGGCTGCTTCAGTTAATGCTTGAATCAGCTGCGCCCCGTGGCCTTCGGTAAGGTATCCAACAATTATCTCCGAAAACACTACGCGTTCATCTTCGGTCATCGTTTGGAATGACGGGCGAATGACGGTGGTGTTATGCGAAGCAACCAGATGCTGCTTAGCGTCATCGGAGCTGACGACGAGCAGGTTGGACGCGCCGTAGCGACCCAGCATGCGCGGCATGACGATATCTCCAGCGCGGAGCTCATAACGATCGAGAACGCTGGGGTCCACCTTTACGAATTTAGAATCCGAGCTATTTTGATTATCTGAAGCATCTACGGGCAGAAGATTGCCGTCCTGAAAATCTTGAGATGAGATTCGGCGCACCTCGACTGCGTCAATGTCGTTCGATGTCGTGCTCTCGCGGGGCATGAATGGCGCGACTCGCGTAAAAGAGTCACCGAGTGTGGCGCTGTAGTTTCGGGTGATGGCGATGAGGCTGATTTTGCCTTTTGAGAGAGCGGCGTGGTGTTGGAGCAGCTCGCGCGTGGCAAAAGTGGACGTTTCGATTGGCGTCGATCTTGGCGTATTGGTATCAATGCGGGCCCAGTCAGGAGAGATAGAAAAGGTGATATCAGAGTAATACGATGTTTTAGTCACATATTGAAAACGCGGTCCGGGCTCAATTGCGCTGCGAAATGCAACGCTGCGATTTCCTGAAGACAGTATGAGGAGCGCGCTTGTCATGTAGGGCCTGGGCTCGGAAAGTGGCAAATAAACGACGCTCTCGATGAGCCCTTCGCGTATCAAAATCGTGCGTGCTTGTTCAGCTTTATCAAGTAAATCGGCGGGAAGTACCACGGCTGCTCGAGTGCGGCCCGAAAGGGCGAGAGCATACAGGCACCAAATAAAAGGACCCCAGTCGCAAAAATCAAGGTAGCCAGGCTCCAAATAATCGATGAGCGCGGCACTGTCTTTTTCGATATCGTGCTTATTTGCGCGGTAGTAGTTTGATGCATCGACAAACACCGGCGCTGCATCATCATCGCTTGCATTCTGCTTTCCGGGTTCAAGCTCACAAATATCGGGCACGCCGTTACCGTTTAGGGTAAAGCACTTAGCGAGATCTTCGGCATCCACAGCGCCAGGCAGACGGACAGTGAGCAGGCGACTGCCTTGTTCCAGGTTAAGCGCGCGCGAGAGGGCGGCGGCGGTGAGGCGTGGCAATGATGATGTAGTTTCACGCATGTATAGAGCCCTTTCTTCTCAGTGGGTTTATATTAGCAGAAAAATATTATAATTTCTAATGACGAGAACAGCACGCTGTGCTATCCTCGAAGCAATCCAAAGCCAACTCAATAGCAATTGCTTGATACATTCGCTTTGTAGCCTTTAGGCAAACTAAGCAATCGAGCAGGATGATTTCACTTATGAAACTAATGGGTTAGATCAATAATCATCGTTCTAGCGTCAGAACATTCTAGAACTTAGAACAGACTTACATCAACCACCTGAAACCGGATAGAAAGAAGCATTCATGAAGAAACGGGACAGTATTTACGAGGCATTCCTCAGTGCGATCGACGAGGATCTCCGCGGTATGTGCGAAGTGAACAGGAAGGCAGAGCTGCCACTTCCGTGTCCGTACTGCGGCGAGAAGAACGTCGAGCGCCTGGCTAAATCGCTCGTTGGCGTGCTGGAAGAGCGCTCGCCCGATATTCCCGGGCTGGTGCCCGAGCAGTATCGAGCCGATGTACACGAGGCCCGCGAGCTTTTGACTGCTGCGACGCTCGCTTTGCTTTCGCTGTATTTTTCCCCGCGCGATAGCTGCATGGGCAGCGTGGCAGCCGTGGTGAGCATGTTTAGGCATGGATGTAATGCGGCTTTTAAGTCAGCTGGCGTTCTCTTGTTTGAGCAGGTTACGACAGGGATGAAGTACAACGTCAAGAAGGATGCCTATATTCCGTCCCCATTCGTGCGCCATATCGATAGCAAAAAGCCTTACGACCGGCTGCACCGCGATGGATCGCGTGGCTTTACGGCGGATGAAGATGATGCCGTCATGTTTTATAAGCGCTACCTCAAGGTGCAACGACGCGTGTTCGATACGAGTCCGCGTTTCAACTTTGAGTTATGCGTCAAACGCCCGTTTGAGGCACTTTTGGACGAACGACACACTTTTTATTACATGGAGGAAAAGATGGAAATCGATTTGGCAACTAAGGTACGGGGGCTTCAGGACCGCTACCTCCTCAACTGCGCTCGGGCCAAGGGATACGACCTGCTCGACAAGCTGATGATTAATGCATTGCTTGCGTATCTGCGCGACGGGACGGTTTCAACTGCTGCTCGCGAGAGTTATCTGGCGCAGGCCGAGCGCCTGATCGGCCACGCGACCAAGTCGTCGCGCTCGGCACAGCTCAATGAGGACGACGGTGTCGATCGCATTGCTTAACAACCACCAACGTCACGGACAAGAAAGGAGCCACGCCATGTCAGTCATCAAGATGTACGGCTACGAGGCCGCGCAGCAAACGGAGTATCAGACCAAGAAGTGGGCGACTAAGGAGGAGATGCAGGCGCTGTCGTCTGGCGATGAGCAGCGCGATGTGATCCTGGCTAAGGGTGCCACGGTGGCGTTCTACGAGGACGACAAGCATTGGGAGACGAGTGTGTCCAACAATGTCTTTGCCTTTGGAGGTACCGGCAGCGGCAAAACGGCGAGTTTCATTTTGCCCAACCTACTCAATCACCACGAATGCTGTTATGTGGTCACAGACACCAAGGGTGAGCTGCTGCGCCGTACGGGGAAAGGCTTTGAAGAGGACGGCTACGAGGTAACGGTTCTCGATACTGTTAATCCCGAGCAGTCGGCCGGATACGACCCTCTGCGCTACGTGATGGATGTCGAGGATATCCCCACTACGGTGGCGGCAATCATGGAGGGGGTCGATCCTGACGGTCGTAGCCGTAGGTATGATCCGTTCTGGGATAACGCAAACGATCTGCTGCTTCGAGCAATTGTTGGAATCCTGTATCTCCTGGAGTGTCTTGCCGGCACCCTTGCGCCGGGCGAGGACCCCAATGCTCCGCGCCGCTACCTTAAGATGAACAACGTCTTTAAACTGGCTGCGCTCATCAAGGTCACGGGGGATGGCGAGGGCCGATTCCCGTTGGACTACCTTGTAGAAGAGGTGGAGTCCAGGGAGTTTCTCGATAAGTTTGGTGCGGAGAACGCTGATCTGTATGGCGTTGAGCAGTATCGTGATTTTCGCGGGGCAGCCGATAGGACGCTTAAGAGCATTCTGATCACGCTCAACGCGACCATCTCGCGGCTTAAGACTCCCCAGCTCATGCGCGTCTTTGAGAAAGACGAGATGCGTCTTGATCGTATTGACGAGGGCAAGCGCGTGATCGATCTTAAGGTGAGCGACAACGATTCGGCTAATGCATGGCTTGCGAACGTTGCCCTTAAGCAGCTGTTTAACCTTGCCCAGCGCCGTGCCGATGCCAGCCCCAGCGGCCATTTGCAGCGTCGCGTGCAGTTTGTGCTCGATGAGTTTCCCAATGTGGGACGCATCCCCGATTTTGAGCGCAGCATTGCGACCGTGCGCAGCCGCGGCATTAGCTTTTTGATGTGTGCGCAATCGCTGAGCCAGCTCGATGCCGTGTACGGCAAATCCACGGCGCTTACCATTCTCGATAACTGCGATAGTTTGGTCTATATGGGTGGCGGCAGCAACATCGCGACGCAGAACTACATAAGCGAACTGTGTGGCGAGTCGGTTTTGGGCACCAAGTACGTGGGCGCCGAGCGCACTGCCGTAGATGTGCGCGGCTGCGTGATGACCCCAGGCGAGGTTGGGCTTATGCCTCGCACCGATTGCCTGGTCAAGGTGACCGGCATGCGTCCCTTCCGCGCCAAGAAGTACTTTTGCGACGACCATCCCAATGCAGCCAAGTGGCTAAGGGATTAACCCTTGCAGCCTCGCGCATTTTGACCTGCATTTTGGCTGCACGGCCTCTGTTTGCCATGTGCCGTGCGGCCAGTTTCCCTTATCGATTCCATCTAGAGAGGAATTAACCATGTCCGTTATGTATCGTGAGCCCAGCATCATCAAGAAGTCCAAGGACGGCCGTGTTGCCGCCGTCGATATGGCAAGCGAGCTGCTTAACAGCCGCGTGCTGCTGCTGGAGGGCGAGGTCAACGATGTGACCTGCAACGGCCTCATTAAGTCCATGCTGGTGCTGGAACATCAAAGCGCGACCGAGCCCATCACCCTCATCATCAATAGCCCGGGCGGCAGCGTTACGGCGGGGCTGGCGCTCATTGACACCATGCAGTCGCTCGATTGCCCCGTGATCACGGTGGGCGAGGGCGTCGTGGCCTCGATGGCCGCGGTGATCCTGGCCTGCGGCGACCACCGCCAGGTGTACCGCCACACGCAGGTGCTCATCCACCAACTGATGGGCGGCACAGGCATGGCGCAGCAGACCGATATCGAGATTGTGGCCCAGCATACAGCGGCCATGCGCGCCGAGCTGGACGAGCTGCTGGCCGAGCATGGCAACCTGAGCGCGCAGGAGTTCCACGAGCTCACCGAGCGCGACTGCTGGTGCAACGCCAAGCGCGCCCTGGAGCTGGGCCTGGTGGACGAGGTGATTGCCCCGAGTAAGAAGGCGCTCTAGCGGGGCATATGCCCTACAAGCACGTTAAACAGGGCGAATGAGCACGTAGTTGAACAGCCAGAAAGAGGTTGAACATGAGTAGGATTTGGGATGTCGACGGTATTGAGTGGGAAGATCTGCCCACCGTGAGCGACCTGCTGTGCGCTGCTGACACAAAGATCCTGGCACCCGAGGTTGCCCTGCGATACGGCGGCAAGCCGGATGACCGTGGCCGTGTCGATAACGAGCGCGACCTAAAGCGCGCCCGCCGCAAGATCAAAAAGCTGCGGAAGATAGATCCCGAGCCCAGCGACAAGATCGTCCTGTTGCCCAAGCATGTCATCAATCGTCGCAATGCGGGCCACGGCTTTGGCTATTACGACGTAGAGCCGTGCGCTTTTACGCGCGGTGGCGCGCAAAAGCTGGGAGAGGACGCGTGCGCTGAAGTGTATCCGTGGGACCTGTTCCTGCTCAACGAGGAGCCCACAAGCGTCGTTCTGGGCTATCGCGTATGGCTCGGCGGCGAATGGGACCTATGCGAACGTTATCGCTTTTTGGCTGTGGTGTGCGCCAGCGCGCTGCATCGCATCCGCGAGCAAAAGGAGCTGCGCAAGTGTCTCAAGAAGGACGATGCAGCCTGCGACATGGACGAGGATGAGGCGATCGAAGGTATTCGCCAAGACGTGCTGTATCCCGAGGAGGTAATCAACGCAAAGCTCTGGGATACGAGCCTGGGGCTCAATCTGCCCTGGAAGGACGAGCATTTCGAGACCTGCGTGCGAATTGACAGGGCAATCGATGACCTGTTTGCCGAGGAGACGAAGCGCAATGCCGCGGAGCTTGGGGGGAAACTCGGGCAAGGATATGCGAAGCGTGGCTAGGACGGATATTTGCTGTACAGATTACTTCCATGAATGAGCGAAGATAATTCGGCAAAAATCTGTCTGGACGGAATGATAGAACGATGGTGTTAAACGATATCTGTGCTTCAAGGAGTTAATAATGGAAATCGCTTATAAGGATTTATTTCGTAAAAACTATCTTACTTATGTGCCCGGTCCAGCAGGTTTCTTCGCAAAAAAGTTCAAGGAAAGCGGATATAGCGAGGCTGAATTAATTGATTTGATTTTAGGAGTGGATTTCTCTCTCGCTGGAGCTGACGAGGATATTAGCCTGGAAAAGAAATGCGAAATAATCGAACGGGCGGTTGCAGATGCGCATTATACGAGTTGGGCCCTCGACCTGATTGGTCTGGTGATTTCTTTTTCCGCCGGCAAGTTTTCGTCTGCGTTGGCGGTCAGCAATCCAATTCCAGCCGCGGTTTTCGTAGCGTTATTTCTGGCCGCCCTGGCAATATACGCTCGGTTTCGGATTTGCTTTGAACGAAATCGAACGGCACTGTTGTGTGCGCTGAGGCATATAAAGATGGTTCAAGCGAAGTTGAGCAAATCATCATGATTTTATTGCCTAATTGCAGCCATAAGCTATGAAGCACTGGGATTGCTATGCCTTATTGCAGGGATGCTTTACTGATTGAGAAAAACATGAAGCGACCGTGGTTGACGGTCGCTTCACGTAAACAGGCATTTTTAAATCTTGCGTAACCTGATTTGGAAGTTCAGATTAAAGAAATAGTCATCATCGATTTTATACACATACCCATAGTCACCATGGTCTGGATTTGTGCTGGGGAAATCAAGATAAGCCAAATTGTATAGGTAGTCTTTGAATTCGTCGGATTCAAGAGCGTAATGACAGGTTATTTTTCCAGTTTTTGAAACATCGATGTAGCCACCATTGACGACGCCCTTGCCGTCCCAAAGCGTTGAGGCTGTCATTCTGCAATAAGTTGCGTATAGAAATGCCTTAAACATGTACTGGTATTTTAAGTGAGGACGGGAAATCTGGTGTGGATTAGCCTGGGCCAGCCTATTAACTGCGGCTGGAAGGTTGACGTCCTTGTTCCCATGGAAAAAATGATCTCTTAGGATCCATTCGATCGCCTCGGGCAAAAGCGGATTAAGAAGCTCAAGATTGTCTCTAAAAGCTCGAACCTTTGCTTTTTTTGCGATGACATAGTCTTTAAATACAACGGAACTTGCCGTCTCAATGATTGCGTCGCATCGACTTTGGACCGCTGCGTGGTTTTTGCTGTCCACTAATGAATTGATGTGATTCATGTCATCGTCATTGATGCCGTTAATTTGATAAATCAACCCCGAGGCTGATGCCGTGTTGAATAGGGTAGGGTCATTGCCAAAATACGATTTAATCGAGAAGCCGATGCGATCGCGCTTGAGGCCAGTGCGCGAATCAAGCGTTGTTAGATAAATGTCGTTTTTATCGCCGCTCCCGGCCTTCAACTTCAGGACTTCTGCCAGCTTCAGGAAGGTCACAGCTTCTTCAGATGCTGTGAAGGTGCTTTTCCCGTGCTGAATTTTATCCATAAGATCGTCAGCGGCGACAGTAAAATCGCTGGCGGCAACCTTGGCAACGGGAGAGCCGTTAACGTCGATGATTACATCCGTATTGTTTTCATCCATGCTATACGCGACGATGCGGTCTTTGGTTTCTTTCCTAATGACCCCTACAACTTCCATCCATACATCGGTGGCTTGCGTTGAAGTGTCATACGAAAGGGCGATCTTTCCGTCGCCGATAAGACGCATTGCGGTATAGAGCTCGCTCCATTCGCCTTTATTAGCTCGCCATTTATCTGCCTGTTTTTCATCGCGTGCCATCTAGGACCTCCCTAATTTTTTTTGCAATTTCAGCAATGACGGGCACCGTTACCGAATTGCCAAATTGCTTATATAGCTGAGTGTCGCTCAGGACTAAATTGTATGAATCGGGAAAACCTTGAAGTCGTGCCCATTCACGAGGGGTTAGCTTTCTAACGTCCTCTTTATTGATTGACCCCTTAATCCTGGTCACCGGGGTCATAGAATGCTCCCGGTGATCGACAATTAGATTGCGCTCGCGACCCATACCTCCGCAAACGATGGCTCCTGCGATGCCGTCTAGCTCACGAATTTCATAGCCAAACCCGTGCCCAAGTGCCTCATGTCTCGCTCTGTGCTTTCTGAGCGTTTCAAGGTAAACATCAGATAGATAGTACTTTGGGCTAATGGGAGCGTTTTCGAGGATGTCGCTGAGGGTGGCTTTGTGTTCAAGTCCAGATGGAAAGGTAAAGCTATCTGGAGCGACGTCGTCTCGAAAAGCAACAATATAAATTCGCTCTCTGTTTTGGGGAACGCCAAAATCCTTAGAGTTCAACATCTTATAAAATGGGACGTATCCCTCTTCTTTTAGTGCGCCGAGAATAGTCTCAAATGTCCTGCCTTTATCGTGGATGGGGAGTCCCTTGACATTTTCGCAGAAGATAACGCTCGGTTTGTTTGCACGCTCGGTGCAAATGCGAAGCGTATCGAAGAACAAAGTTCCGCGGGCCCTGCCTTTGTAATCGTCAGCAAATCCCTTTCGTTTCCCCGCCAGACTAAAAGCTTGGCAGGGAAAGCCCGCCAAGCAAATGTCAAAATCGGGAACATCCGAAGCATCAATTTGTGTGATATCGCCTGCGATTTGAAAGGAGTCGATGAAATTTGCGCGATAGGTTTTACGTGCTGGTTCATCCAATTCGCTTGCGAAGATGGTTTTGATGTCAGAGCCAAAGGCCTCTTCGAATCCCATCCTGATTCCACCAATGCCAGCAAATAGATCAATGGCTCGATACGTTGCCATACCACTCCCGATAACAATGCGGTGTTGAAGCAGTTAGAAACCCGCAGATACCTTCTTTCGAATCAAACATTTTATTCTAGCTTGGATTGAGCCTGTCCTGCGTGCGGCAACTAGTCAAAAAGACTATAAAGCAATCTTGAGATAGGGAATTGAGGTTATTTTGAAGCTGTATGACAGGGCAAGAGCTGAAGATA
Source organism: uncultured Collinsella sp. (assembly GCA_902490405.1). Classification (GTDB taxonomy): domain Bacteria; phylum Actinomycetota; class Coriobacteriia; order Coriobacteriales; family Coriobacteriaceae; genus Collinsella. The sequence goes on along the minus strand of CABUDS010000023.1, from coordinate 8,313 downwards.
ATTAATGGAGGGCATGTTTGCGGGCCTGTATCGTGTGCACTGACAGCGAATGAGACAAATAATAGTCAAGTGTGAATATGGCATAACTTGGGTTGTCGAATGCATCGGTGCAATGGCCGCATGCGTCGCGCACATGTCGTGTGTCTTGGACGGTCAGGTTGCTAGAGGCGAATTTGGGATTGTTAATTTCAAACAGGGGGAATGTTGTTTCGCAATTTGATTGACATTATTTATCTGTGCAACACTCTTTGACGGATTGTTCGGTCTTACGTGCTATGAGCTGCATGAATACTTAATGAGGCCTATATAATCTAGAGCGTTCTTTTGAATTGTCGTGAGGCGGGGCAACAGGGATTGCTGACTGTGCCCTCCGTCGTCCAATCCTCTTTTATGGCCGCCTCCGCGGTCGCGATGCGATCGTCTCTGATGGATAGGCAATCCCAGTAGTCGGACAAACCGGGAACGGGGGTGTGTCTGATTGGTTTCATTCCTTTCTTTCTGGCCTTGTCAGCCTCCATCTCTAATGAGATGACGGTGGCAACTAAGTCGAATTTAGAAAGTGCCCATCCGTTGTCCGATTTGCGACAGCTACTAGTGTTCTGCTCTGCGAGCTTATCTAAGAGCTCTGGAAGGGTGCCTAATTGCGCTGACTGGGTCGTAATAGTAACAATTTCATTGCCATCCGCCAATGACCCGTTCCAAATCACGGGGCGAGGATGGCCACATGCTTCAGGTGTTTGAGTGCTGGGCTGGTTTTTGGGCTGATTGATCGCTTTGAGCCACTCTTCGTAGAGTGCTTTCGGCACGAGAGGGGACCGTTGATAATAAGGTCCAAGGGTGTGGTCAACGGCATTGGCTAGTTCTTGAAAATATAGCTGTCGCTTTTTGTTAGTAGCCATCGGGTTGTGCCCGTCTTTCCCGCTGACAGTATCTGCTTTGCGTCTTAAATTGACGGCAGTTGCATGGGGCGGCTTTTTACCAAGCTTGAGTTTTGTATTACTTGCGGGATTGCAGTACATGCCCGTTTCGTTGTCGTATCTAGAACAATACTTGCTATTGTTGCCAGCTGGGAAAAAGGGTTTGTTGCATGTGCTGCATTTTGTCGGAAGTGCCCCGGATCGCAGGGCTTCGCATAGTAGATGCGCATAGAAAACCGAGAATGATTCCGGAAGAAAAGAATGAATCAATGAGTGGGAGCGGTCTATCAAGTGCTGGAAATGGAGGGCTTCTTGCATTGCGTCGCTGTCGTTGATGTTGACAACAAGGTACTTTCCGTCATTTACGATAAACCGCATGATGCCGATTGTGTTTTCGGCGTTCCTCGATAACTCCACCTTGTTGTAGAGCCTGTTCTGAATCAGGTTGAGTGCCAGAGAGTTGAGGCTATTGAGGTCCTGGACCATTGGGCCGGCGATTGCATGTTTCGTGCATTTTGAGGACGTTAGTTCCCCAAAACGGCGAATTTGATTAGCGACATCCAGGATGGATTCTCCGGTAGAAAGCAGCTTCGCGAATAATGAAACGTAGCTGCTGAGGTCATCCCGATAAGAAGGTTCGTTTATCTTCTTGGATAAGCTAAGACAATCAATGATGATGTCGCCAAGAACGGCTACTGCCAACTCATGGATATCGATGGCTAGTTGGTTATCAACTAATTGAACGTGGAAGTGCGTCTTATAAAACTCCCTTTTAGTTTCTGGCGTTTTAAGCGCCAGCGGGTGGTGGACAATTGAGTGCTCGCCTCCGCGAGCGAGCTCGGGCCTTCTATTTAGGTCAAAGACCATTTCAATGTAACTGGCCAGATTAGGTGCAACGGAATCGTCGGCATCGTTACTGCTTAGTAACTCAAGAGCCGGAATAGTAACTCTCGCGATGTTCCCACACTCTATTGCCCAAAGAGAGAAAACCTTCGAGGGCAAATAGGCATCGGGTATTTCATCAAGATAAACTGAATCGATGCACAATGAGCAAGCATTGAAGAAGAGCTGGTAGATACCGTCCGAATAGCCGCCGCTTATTGCGGAATCAAGCGCTTGTTTGACTGCCTCCGCGAGCTCATGCGTTATATCTGCCTTTTCGATACGGCATTTGTCGAGGTCATCGCCTGCGTCAATTATTCTCGAACAAAGCGGAGGAAAACACGTGGCACCTTTTTTATTATCTGAGCCTTCGAGATATTGAGCTTCTAGAATGTGCTGTATTCGCCGTAGCGAATTAAAGATACGGTGTGGAACGGGCACTGAATGGGCGTTACGATATTCGGCATACCAAGAGGACATTTCGTTAAAGAACTTCTCAAGATCAATTCTTAGGAATTCGTTTAACAGCTCTTTTGCAGACCAATGCTGTTCGAATTCCGCTCCTTCACATTCTTGATCCTTATCGGGTTTTGCGTTTGTCAGTTGTTTGCAACAGAGATGCAAAGAGGTATCTCTGTCAAACCGAATGAAGCTAGCCCTAACACGCCAGGTCAGAGCTATTAAATTGGCACCTTGCATATTTCTTAAACCAGCACAACTTTCAAAATCAAATATACTTTGTGCCATTGTGCCACTTTGCCGTGTTCAATAGGAGTCGAGCAAGAAAGAAGTCCAAAGGAGGACGGAAAATGTTCGACGGCACCCTGTTTGAACTGGTTAATTCCACCAAGCGCGATGAGCTTGAAGATATCGTTTGCGAAGTTATGACCATCTGTGATGAGCTGAAGGTGGGCCTTTCTGAGGAGCGCGGGCTCGGCTTCTTTGAAGACTGTGCCCGTCAAAGCGCCTATGAGCTCATGCTCGACAATTGTCGTGACGAGCTTGCTCGTCTGGGCTTTGAGCTCGAGTGGGGCGTTGAGGACTATCCGGTGGTCTCGCCGGTCCGTTCGGTTTCGCTTGCGCGGATCTCAGCGCATGACGCCGTTGGCGTCGAGTATTCGAGTCGTAATGACCTCGATATAGCTTGTTAGTCTTTCTTTCTTCGTAGGCGGTCAAGCCGACCTGCTGTTTTATCGGGACTTCTAAGCAGTCCCGTTCTTTACGCCAATCACCCCAAAACTCAATCACCAACCAATCGGGTCTCTCTGAAAGGAAGATCATGAATACTTCTATTCAAAATGTGTCCGTCTCTCACAAGTCGAGCATCACCAAGATTGCCGAAGGCGCGTTGCTAATTGCTGTCGCGGCGTTAGCTGTGAACGGCATCATTTCCTTTACTGCACCGTCGTACATCTGGAAAGGTGAGATTCCTATGTTCACGCCTGACCTGTTCGATCATCCCTACGAGGCTCCAACGGCGGAGGATATTGTGTCGGGAATGGAGACGCTTGACCGGGTGTCGATGGCCGCGGCCGTGCTCGTTGCTCTGTATCCTGTATACCATGCCATTTGGTGCCTCTGCGCAGGTGCTGGGTGCAATTGCAAGGCACCTGTGTTTTGCGGACGGATGTCGCGCCGCTTTGGCTCGTTGAGCGCCTGTTCGCTTTTGGCCGTGCTTGCCGTATGTCGTGGGTTTGAGTGCTATATCGACGGCGGGGTCACGGGGGACAAACTCCTCATGATCGTGGGCCTTTTCCTCATGGTGACATCGATTGCGCTTGTTTCTGGATGCGTCCTGGCGTGCATTGTCAAATGGTATGAGCTCAAAGGTCCTGGGCGCTATCGTGGCGACAAAGCCCTTATCGCATGGTTCGGCCGCGCGGATGCCTTGCTGGACCGCGCAAGCTCAAACATGGTGTTGCTGTATGGTGCCGAGATGCTTGCCTGCGCGGCATCGTTGATTTTTGGATATGGCATCGCTAGCGCTATTGCATCCATCATTACGATTACATTAACCGCCTGGGGCATTGTGCTCGCCATCATCTTTATCCCTCTTTGCATCGGCTGTGTCTTGGCTAGCTCGAAGGACTAGAAGAGTGAATCTGTTCGCGGACACGTAGAAAGCCGCGGCATCAAGCTCAGTCTTGCTTTTCCGGGTCATATCCCTTTGTATACACGGTAAAGCTGAGGTCATCGATCGTTCCGGTGCTGTAGATGCATGCGTCGGGCGTGCTCCATGTGTCTTGGACGGTCGGGTCAGTCCAGACATATTCGGGCCCATCGATTCCAAGCAATGGAATGGGCCTCGCCACGTGGTCGGCGTTATTTATCTGTACAATGATCTCCAACAACATGTGCAGTTTTACATGCCATGAGCTGTATGGATGCTCATCTGGCCCCTTGTAATCCAGTGTGCACTTTGATTGTGGGCTTTCGGCGAGCTGGCTCAAACATTCAAAAAGCGTCGGGTACTCGGCTCCAGGAAACTCGACTTGTACATACCGATTGCCATCGCGGACAAATCCGTACCACAGCACGGGGTATGGATACTCGAGCCTATCCGGCCGCTTGATTTTCGCTCTACAATTGGGCTGGTTGACGATAGACAGCCACGTCCTATAGAGCTCATCGGAAATGAGGTCGTTCGCTTGGTATGCTGGGCCAAGACCATCGAGGACAAAGCTGCCGAGGCGCTCAAAATAGTGGGCACAATCCGTTAGGCCCTTTTCATATGCCGTTTCGGTCTTTCTCTGTATATTAAGCGCGACATCGCGGGGCGATTTACGACCAAGATGCTTCTTGGCGTTAAAGCGCGGGTTGCAATAGAGCTTGGTCGCCGCGTTATATCGATCGCAGTACTTGCTGTTAGGACCGGTCGGAAAAAAGAGCGAACCGCAGGTTTGGCATGCTATCGGCATAATGCCGCACAGCAGCAGCTCGTGAAGGATGCGGGCATAAAGGCTTGCAAAGGACCATTCCTCTTCGGTGAAGTAGAGCTCTCCTGCCTTTGAAATAACGGCTTGAAGCCCAACGAGCCTATTGAGGTTTTCCTGGTCGTTAAGCTCTGCATGCGTATGGAAGTCTCCATTTGCGAAGATCTGGTTCTCGCGCATAGCTTCGAGATAGTTTTTACGAAACGCCTGCATAAAGGGGGCGCTGTTCATGCGCTTTATTCCATTCAAATGCTCTTCGAGCTTTTGGGCCGTTTCGTTTCCGGGCAAGTGTTTTTTGGCTGCGTATACAAAAGCTTCGCCAAAGCGGATGATTGCCGGCAGCTGCTCATCGAATAATCGAAATTGTCGCGGGTCGCTTGTTTTGATGGCGGCTGGGAAAAACTCTTCGTTTTGCGCGAGCAGGCTAGGTGCCTCGGTGTTTTTAAGCAGCGGGGTAAGCTCCAGACATTCCTGATAAAAAACAATGAGAAGCGCTCGAAAGAGATCGATATTGGTGCAGACGCAAGCTGTTTCTATCTGAGATTTCGCCTTGGGAAAGTTGCGTATAGGATTGTCGCGGTCATACGGCACCGGTGCTGTTAGATTGGTCTCGCCGTTGGTAGCGTTAATGCTCATGTCGTTCGACTCGAGCTGGAGATAGGAGCTGAAGAGGGACGCCATTTCTTGCTTGTTGAGTTGGTCCGATGTTGTAATCACCGCGCGGTACAGGCGGTTGATCTCGTCGCACTCAATAGCGTTGTTGTTCATCCAGCAGCTGTAATAGCGATAGTCGGGAATCGCCGTGATGTTCATGACACACTGTCTACAGACATTTTTAAGGAGATATCTGGCCATGCCGGAAATCTCTCCGTGTGCATGGCTTGTAATGGCTTTGTCGAATATCGGAGCAAAGAAATCGAGGTCGCGTTCCTTTTGTTTTTGAAGGTTGATAGCGATTTCAGCTTCGTTCAATTCTGCTTGGGTGGGCTCTTGGTCGGGATCGTCTGGATCGAGCCGATCGTCATAGTCTTGCTCGGCTGCACAGTCTATCGAAGCGTGTTGCGCATGGTGGAGAGCAGCAGAGGACTGGCGCATGGCGTTCTGCAAATCAATATAAAAGCGCTGGTTTGCTCGCTTACGAAAGTGCCCCCCGATTTCGTTGAAAAGCGAGCTTAAGTCGACGCGCAATAGGTCGTTGGCTATGGAGACGAGACTCCATGCGCTTGCATTGCCGGATGTGTTTCCGTCGCCGGCACAATCAATCTCCGGCGTCCTGTTAAGAAGTAGCATACGGGGATTGACAGGGGAGCGAAGAAAACCAGCCTCAAAACCCCAGCTAAATGCTTCTTTTTCGGACTTATGCATTGATGCTCCAAACAGCCAAAATTTAAAACGCGATAAAAGTCATATTACGCGGCTGTTTGCGGTTGTTCAATGGAGTCAAGCGAAAAGGGTTAAAACCAGGGAGGCCGTTATGTCCGATCGCATCGAGCTCAACGAAGGAAACATTGATGTATGCGAGCGCGAGGTTATCGCTCTTCGCGAGATTATCGCCGCCGCCATGGGTCGCTTGCATCAGATGCGCAGGCAGTGCGAGCGAGGCTACGCGTCTTCGGAGGATTTCGAGAATGCGTTGGATGTTTACGGAGTGATCCGTGGGCGAGTCGATGAGCTTGACCAGCTTGGTTTCGAGTTCAGATGGTCGTCAGTTCCCGATGCAGGGACCGATGAGTGCGTCGGGCTCGAATGGATTGAGGACGACAGCTCTCCACGAGATCGCGGTTTCGATATCGCTTGTTAGTGTGTCCGCACGACTTGGTATCAATGTGGGCGAACAATCTCTAATCGGAGCCGACTAGAGGCTTCATCCTAGTTGCCGGCGATTCCGGTTTGATTTCTGTTGAAAGGAAAAACATGAACACTTCTATTCAAATTTCGTCCAGCGCCGTTGAGCCTGCGTCCCGCACCGCCAAAGACGAGGTCGTCAAACTCGTGCAGGGCGCGCTGCTCGTTGCCGTTGCTGCGGTTGCCGCTGCCGGCACCGCCTCCGTCGCCGCCCCGTTTTGCGTCTGGAAGGGCGAGGTCGCGCTGTTTCTGAACGAGTCGTTCCATGCTGCCTTCTCCATCTCCGCGATTGCGGAGTACGCGTCGGCTGTGCCCGGGTCCGATTGGGCGTCGCTGCTCGTGGCCGCGCTCATCGCGGCCTACCCTGCCTACCATGCCGCCTGGCGTGTTCGCGAGGGCCTTGGGCTCAGCTGCGAGGCTCCGGTGTTCAGCGGGCGCGTGTCGCGCTCTCTCGCCGCGGTGAGCGCCTGCCTGCTGCTGGCGATGCTGTTCATGGGCTATGGAACGGCCTGGCTCGTCAACGGCAGCGCGGTGGGCGACCAGAGCCTTGTCGAGACGGGGCACAATGCATGGACCGTTTCCATCATGATGATGCTGGGCTGCGCCCTGATGTGCCTGTTCAAGTGGTTCCTTGCCAAGGGCCCCGGACGCAATTTCGGCAGCGGCTTTGCCGTCGAGCTGGTCCGCCTCGCCGACGTTCTGCTGAAGCGCGCGAGCTCGAACCTGGTGTTGTGCTACGTGGCCGAGCTGCTTGCCTGCCTGCTGGCGCTGGCCTTCATTACCGTGGCCTATGTCGTCGTGAGCGTGGCCATCGTGCTTGCGTTCGCAGCCGTGGCCTTAGTGGTGTGCATCGCCGGGCTTCCCGTTATCCTTGCCGCCTCGTGGCGCAGGTAGCGGGGCGACCATGCAAGTTCTTGTCACCGCGTGAGAAAAACTTGCAAGAATCGCAAGTTCTTTTCATGCGATGAGAAAAACTTGCAGGTTGGTGCGAGGACGACGGTCCTCCGCGTGAGCGCGGTTTCGATATTGCTTGTTAATGTGTCCGAACGATTGATTGGAGACAAAATGTATCCGGGCTATGAGTGCAACAACTATCCCATAAGCATTACGGATGAGGATGGTCCGTTCCTTATCATGGAGGCGGAGCTGTCTGGTGACGTCGAGCTCAATGATGAGTTTAAGAAAGACGCCAGCTATAGATATTCGTGTGCGACTGTTTCTGCGGCGATTAATCTTTGCAGGTCGATGACGGACGGCGATGCCGATCCCTGGTATGAAAGCTGGGAGAAGGCAGCTGAGCGTTATCCGCTCGAGAAATGCGAGGAAGCGACAACGCTGTATTGGATTGAGCCGACCGATCCGCACAAGGCGCTGTGCGCCTTCCATCCCCATCCCGATCTTGAGCAGTATGTGGCTGAGACAATTGAGGCTGTTGACACCTATCTGTTGGAGTGCGAGTACTGTCCCTTTACGGTCAGCCACTTAGATCTAAAGGACGTTGACGTCCTGCTCAGCGCTGCTTGGGGATTGGCTCGAGTTCTCAAAGATATTTGGGGAACTTGCGACCCTGATGTTATGGAAAAGATTGAAGATGCTACGTACAGTGCGTATATAACGGTTAGGGACCTGATCGCGGGCGAAGAGGCGGCCAAAGCCAGTTCGAAGTCTGTTGAGGATCTCTAGCTGCTGCGCTGAACGGCGTGCCTGATCGGCAGACTGTCGGCAAAAGTCCGGAC
>CABUDS010000022.1 GCA_902490405.1 uncultured Collinsella sp. | reverse complement strand
CGGATGATGACGTGGCTGAACTTAGTCATGATGATCCTCCTTGGACCTCTTAGCAGAGAGCGGACTTCCTTGCGCCCGCCTTCCTTCCGATGGCTTTATCTTAGGGTGTCTTTACTGTTTTGTATATTGTATACAATCCTGAACGGTAGATATTTCTCGGTAAGCGTATTATTGCTTCTTCTGGTTTGGTAGCGCAATTTAACTGGTCGTTCTATAATTCAATTAGCCTATTCAGGCGAAACGTATTTATTTTTGAAAATATACAGTTGAGGAATATAAGCTCATGGAAACACTCCGAAGACCCTTGAAGGATCATGTATACGACTATATTTCGAGTCGCATAGACGCCGGCGAGCTTTCGGCCGGCGACCGCGTGAGCGAGCAGGCGATCTGCGATGCCATGGGCGTGTCGCGCACGCCGGTTCGCGAGGCGCTCATCCAGCTGGCAAGCGACGGCTATCTGGACAATCTCCCCCGCCGCGGATTCCGCGTCCGAGGGTTCGATCAGCAAAACGCCGTTGAAGTCTTTGAGATTATGGGGCCTCTCGACGGGCAGGCGGCATACCTCGCCTGCCCTCTCCTAACCGACGAGGACATCATGCAGCTGAAGTTTTTGGTTGGGTCCATGGACCTTGCGATCCAAGGCGGCCTTATCCGAAAGTACGACGACATTCAGCGGGACTTTCACCTCACGTACTTCAACCGCTGCGGCAACGACCGTCTGCGCGACATGATTTCGCAACTCGAGCGCTGCTTTATAAAGCGCGATTACGAGACCGTCGATCAGGAGACAGCGTGCAAGCTGCTGGGCATAGCCAATGCCGAGCATGCTCATATTCTTGAGCTCTTCGAAGCGCGAGATGCAGCGGGCGTGCGAGACTACGTTCGCGATGTCCATTGGAACACGGAGAACGCCCAGTTCACCGTTTGGTAGGCTCCGCCCCCAACAAATCAAAGCGAAGTTGCGGTGGAGTAGTTCCTGTTTGAGGCTTTAACCTGCAAAAATAGGAACTATTTCACCGCAAGTTATGAGAGCCGGGATGGGGCCGGTCCTCTTACAGATGGCGCTCCAAAAAGCGGAAGGCTAGGCGAATCCAGGGACGGACCGCCACCTGCTTGTCCTCGTTGTCGGTTAGCGCAAAGGGGTCAGGTTACTTTGCACCAATGGGCGGAATGCCGTTTCCGCATTGGCCACTATTGGGAAACCGCATCCAGAAATTCGAGGGGACTGCGGACGATTTCCTGGACCGCTAAATCGCGGCCATCCCCAGCGACGACCGGTAGCCGTCCGGCGTCGCGCCACCGAGCGCGTCGCTTGCCCGCTCGGAGTTGAAGCGCCCTATCCACGCGCCGAGGGCCTCGATGAACTCCCCGGGCGACCAGCCGGACCAGTCCCTCCCGTGGAAGAACTCCTTCTTGAGCGGGCCGAAGAAGCCCTCCATCGCGGCGTTGTCGGGGCTGCAGCCCTTGGCCGACATGCTCCTGACCAGGCCGTTCCGCTCGCATATCGATATCCAGCCCGGCCAGCGGTAGTGCACGCCGCGGTCGGAGTGGATCACGGGGCGCTCACCGGGCGCCAGCCGGGAGCACGCGTCCGACAGCGTCGAGTTCGCGAGTCCTGCGTCCGGGTGCTCGCCCGCCCGCCAGGCGACGACCGAGGAGTCGAAGCAGTCCCTGATGGCGGACAGGTACACCTTGCGGCCCGTCGGCAGCCTGAACTCGGTTATGTCGGTGAGCCACAGGAAGTTCGGCAGGGCCGAGCGGAAGTCGCGGCGCACGAGGTTCGGCGGGGCGGGGGTCACCTCGCCGCCGTAGGAGCTGTAGGCGCCGGCCCTCCTCCTCATCCACCTCGGGACGAGCCCCTCCTCGCGCATGATGCGCCGGACGACCTTCTCGGAGACGCGCACGGGGTCGTCGAGCTCGCGGAGCCTGCGCACCACGAACCGGTAGCCGCGCGCGCCGTCGCCGTCCTCCAGGAACACCCGCCGCACGACGTCCCTCAGCGGCGCCAGGCGGTCCGGCCTGGCGATCGCGCGGCGCTGGTAGTCATAGGAGCTCCTCGATATCCTCAAGAAGCCGGTGAGTTCTCTCAAGGACCACTTCCCCGCAGGCCTCAGGCGGTCTATCACCAGGGTCTTCTCCCTGTTCGACATCCCGTCGAGGCTCTCGGCTTTTAAAACGTCCTGCACCGCCCTCAGCACCGCGTTCTCGAGCCTGAGCCGCTCGATCAGGGCGTCCTTGTCCTCCGGGTCGATGTCGGGGTAGTCGGGGCCGTCCCCGACGAGTCGCGGCAGGTCCATTCCCCCACCGGCCCTTCCCGCGGGCTTGCGCACGTCCCTGATCCAGCGCCAGACGGACGTCTTGCCGGGCCCGCCGAGTATCTCGGTTATCTCCATGACGGTGAGCCCGGCGCCGCGGAGCGCCCTGGCTCTCTCCACCATTCTCCTACTGTATGCCATGCGGACTCCGTTCCGGACCTCAACGGTCCAACTTTTTGTCCGCAGTCCCGAGCTCGCAATGGGACGTCGTTTCCCAAACCTATCATTACTTTGTCACATTGCAGAAAAAGGGGACGCTACCTGGGAAAGGATAGCGCCCCTAGTGCTGTTTAGCAGCGGCCGCAATATGCGTCGCGGGCAATGTTGACCAAGTCCTGCTTGGATACGGCACGCGGGTTGGACGGCGTGCAGCGATCGCGCTGGGCCGCCTCGGCAATACCGGAGAGCTCGGCCTCAAATGCCGCGGGGTCAAACTGCGAACGATCGGACAGCGCATTCTCGACATCTAGGCACTCGCGTAACTCAAGCACACGGGCCAGCAGTTCGTCGGCATCTGCCAGACCCAAATCATGGGCCAGCCGATCATACGGCTCGCGATACTTAGGCTCGCTCATATGGAATCGCATCACATAGGGCAGTAAGATGGCATTTAGACGACCATGAGCCACGTGGAAGCGTCCACCCAGAGCATGTGCCAGCGAATGGTTGATACCCAAACCGGCGTTGGTGAAGGCGATGCCCGCCAAGCAGGAGGCCTCGATCATGCGCGTACGGCTACGCATGGCAAGACCGTCGCGATAGACCACCGGCAGGTCCTCGAACACGATTGAGGCGGCCTTTACGGCAAGCGCATCGGTAAAGGGCGTGGCAGCCTTGGAGACATAGGCTTCGATGGCGTGTGTCAACACGTCAAGGCCGGTATCGGCCGTGATCATCGCCGGCACGGTTTTAGTGAAATCGGCCTCGAGCAGGGCGCCGTCCGGAGCCAGAAAATCGTCAATCAGCACAACCTTGTTCTCGCCGCGCGTGATGACGGCAAAGTTGGTAACCTCCGAGCCCGTACCCGCCGTGGTCGGAATGGCCAGGAAATACGGCTTGTCCATTCCATTCTCGTGAGCGAAGTACAAAACAGCCTTCGTGGCATCGATACACGAACCGCCACCAAAGGCGATGACCATGTCCGGCTGAACGCGCTCCACCACAGCGACGCCTGCGTCAACGAGCTCCTGGCTCGGATCGGGCTTGACGTCGGAATACGTCTGGTAGCGTGCGCCCGCGGGCAGGTGTTGAGCCATCTTAGCGACCATGCCCGAGGACTCCAAAAAGCCGTCGGTGATAATCAGCACGTTGCGGTAGGTCAGGCCCTCAAGATGATTGATGGCCTGCGACCCAAAAAACAATTCGGTCGTGAGTTTAAAGCCCTGCATGAGAGCCCCTTTCGATTATTACGTGAGAGTCGTCGCGTCGTTACCGCTCAATGGGCAAAATGACCTCCGCGACAAAAAGATCCTGATTGTATGTGGTCCAGTAGTCGGTCACAAAGCGCTCGAACACGCCGCCGGCCGGCCTGAAACCGTTTGCAAGCGCATAATCGCGCACGCGGCGATGCGCCTCGCCAATATTCTCAAACGGACCAGTATGATACGTAGAGAGATACATTCCGCTCTCCACTGTCATGCGATTCTCCTCTGCGATGGGACGCAACGCATGCTGTACAACCGTGACATCGAATTGCCCCCGGGCATGGCCGGGCTCGCAGCACGCGTCAAAGTTGCCGTGATGCAAGATCACGGGACCAGTAATCACGTTATCGTGCTCCTCGACAAACGAGGTGAAATCGAGGTTGATAATCGCATCAGCGTAGTTGCCCCAAAAGTGATACGGCATGGCCAAAAACTCCTGGCCGGAGAAGTATTTAAGGCTCACATCCTTTGGCTTGACCGAAAGGACAAAATTTGCCTCGTCGATAAGTCCCATCCAATCCCGAATGGTATGGCGGCGCTCTTCAAGACGGGTCATCTCGCGCGTGCATGCGTCGGCATGAGCGCCAAACAATTCCTTGATCTTGTCGAAACTCTGCGTCTCAAACAATTCGGAAACCTCGTCGAGCGAGAAGCCCATCATCTTGAGATAGTTGATGATGGGAATACGCAGAATCGTCTCAAGCGAATAATAACGATATTTATTATCCCCTATGCAATCGGGCTGGAGAAGATTGAGCTTGTCGTAATGGCGCAGCGTGCGAGACGTGATGCCGCACAGCTGGCTCGCCTCGCCAATACCCAAAAGCTGACCGTTGCGCAGCTCGTCATCGCTCATACGAGTCATCCTTACGCCTCCAGAACACGTTGAATGAATACAGCATTCACATAGGTATCCAAAACGGGATTCACGTGGTTGCCCAGCTGGTGCCGCAACCCGTCACGCAAACACTTGAGCGTAGACAGCGAATAGCTTTGAATTTCACAGACATAGTAGCCAATCGAGGAGATTAGTTTTGGCTGCGTTATCGATCCCCTCACATGCTGCGCCGTTGCGGGAAGCTCGCCTTGCGCAGTATCGAGCATACTTCGCAGCGCGCTCTCAATCTCGTTGAGCACGCAGCGCTTAACCGGCGAAGGAGCCTCCAGGCGCCCCGACCAATCGCGCGCGAATGCCACAGGATCGGTCATCTCCATCATGCGCGCGTACTTCTCGCGAATCACGTTGCGACCCGCCGCATCGGCAGCCACCACGTCATCGCGCACGCCCATGATGGACTCACGAGGAAAACTCAGATACTGGGCAACGCGATGGACAAAGAATCCCACCGCATCGTCTTGGCAAGCAGCGCGACCGCTCATACCCTGAACAGTATCGAAATGCACCCATTCAAGTTGTACGAGCTCACGCAATGCAGAGATTTCCGCATGAGCAAGGCCCTTATCTTCGAGCAACTTCTCAACTTCCGGCATGTTGAAAAACGCCGACATGCCTTGTCGAAGTGCGGAACATGACGTCTTGCAATCTCCCAATGCCAACCCCCCCCTATCGGTATCCGCCGGCCGCAAGCGGGCAGACAGCAAGATATGAATCTCTCAACGAACTCTGGATATCCAAGGCGACATCGAGCAAAAAGCCGCTACCGCACGACGTCCAGCCTGCCAAGCGAGCAGACGCACCGACCGTCTGGCAAAGCGCCTCGACATCATCTTGATCCACCTGCTCTACCGGTGTCGCGGCGATGGAGCGCACGGCGTCGAGTACCGGCACCGGCGCACGCACATGCTCGACAAGCGAACGATACGCCCACTTGTAGTAAGGCATGTACGTATGCGCGAGCAGATGAAACGCAGCCATTACGCTGGCCAAAAACTCACTGCGCGCCGCCTGAGCAGCGACGACATCTTTGCGCTTAAGGCAGCGCGGGAGGTTGTACTGACCCGCCTGCGCCATGGAGGCGCAATGGGCGGCGCACTTCTTACGCATGACCTCGTCTGGGTAAAACCCCTGGTACACCGTGCGCATAACGGAGAACTCGCCACTCGGATCAGCAAAAACCTCACCGGAGGTAACCTGAGCGAGAAGCTGCTCGGGAATGGCGAGCCACTCCTTTGCACACTGCGGCGCACGAGAAAGACCGGTGTAGAAACGATAGAACGCCTGAGTCTCAAAGACGCCCACGCGCTTGCCCGCCATCTGCGTCTGCCGGCGCGTAAAGCCTTTAAAACTCGCAGGCAAAAGGTCGTAGCGACGCTGAAGCTCCGGCCCCCACTCCTCATACACATCAGCAGAAAGCCACACGCAGAAGCCGGGACCGAAGTCGTGGTCGCGCGAAATCTCGTCGTCGAAACCTAGACATTCCGACCCTTCTCCAACGAGGCCCAGCGCGGCGCGGTAACGGACGTCGCTCGGCAACCCTTCGAATAGGGATGGCGCATAGAACTCGCAATACGAACGAGAAAGCTCAAGACCTGTCACAACTTCACCCCGCTTCCACGCGCTTGGCTACAAGAAATACTAGATGCCCTTGAAGGCATTCGTGAGCTCGTGAATCATCTTCTGGAGCTCGTCGGCGTCGATGACGTCGTTGGGCTTGGCACCCGCAAGTGCATCGGGAGACACGTCGGTGCAGTTGCAGCCCACCGAGTAACTAATGCCGGAAACCGGGTTGGATGTCGATTCGCAGCAGCTCGTAGCGGGCACAGCATCGCAGCAACCGGTAGTGGGAGCCGCGGCCTCGGTGTGATGAGCAGCCAGGTCGGGATGCCACTTGGCAAACAGCTCGTCGTGGGCCACAACCTCGTCGGGCTCGATCAGGCCGTTGACCACGCGCTTCACGTTGATGAGATGCTGCGGCCCCACGTTCTCGGAGATGGAGCTGCCACCCCAGGTGCCGCAGCCCAGCGTGAGCGCGACGTCAAGACCAGTAATGACGCCGGTGCCGCCCTGGCTGCCCCCGGTATTCACCAGGATGCGAGAGGCCGGCTTGATGGAGAACTTACGCACCATATCCTTATCGGTGGTGTGGATGCTCATGGTATGGCCGATGCCGTTTTGCAGCAGCTCGATAGAGAGCTCGCAAGCCTCTTCCCAGTTGGAAACGGTATAGAAGCCCAAAACGGTGGTAAGTTTCTCGTAGGACAGCGGCCAGGCATCGCCCACGCCACCCTGCTCGCCGATAAGCACGCGGGTGCCCTCGGGGATGCTGATACCCGCGGCCTGCGCGATGGACTGCGGGCTGTGGCCCACAAACTTGGGGCTCATAGAGTGACCGTTACGGAAGAGCAGCGCGCAAACCTTCTTGCACTCCTCCTCATTCATGAAATAGCCACCCTGAGCGCGGAACTCGGCCATCACGGCATCGCGGTTGCAGGCCTCGCAGATGATGCTCTGCTCGGAAGCGCAGATAGTACCGTAGTCAAACGTCTTGGAAGTAAGGATGCGACGAACGGCGTCGTGCACGTTGGCGGTGCGCTCAATGTAGGCAGGCGAGTTGCCAGCGCCCACGCCCAACGCGGGCTTGCCGGAGCTGTAAGCGGCCTTGACCATACCGGGGCCGCCGGTAGCAATGATCATGGCGACCTCGGGAGCATGCATGAGCTCGTTGGTGGCAGCCATGGAGGAAAGCGTGATGCCCTGGATCACGTTCTCGGGGGCGCCTGCCTCGACAGCCGCCTGGTTCATAAGCTGGATGGCCATACCCGTGCACTTGGCGGCAGCGGGATGCGGCGAAAAGACGATAGCGTTACGCGCCTTGAGGGCGATCATAGCTTTGTAGATGACCGTAGAGGTGGGGTTGGTGGAAGGAACGATGCCCATCAGCAAACCAACCGGCTCGGCGATGGAGATGACCTGGTTCTTCTCGTCGGCATCGATAACACCGATGGTCTTCTTGTCGCGGATCTCCTCATAGAGCAGGGCGCTGGCGATATGGTTCTTATACACCTTGTCGCAAACCTTGCCAAAGCCCGTCTCCTCGACAGCCATGCTGGCGAGCACCTGGGCGTTTTCCTCGGCAACCTTCACCATATTACGGAGGATGCGGTCGATCTGCTCCTCGTCGTAATGTGCAAGCTGGTTCGCGGCGATCTTACCCTTGCGGGCGAGGTCGCGCACCGCCTGGATACTCTGAAGATCGAAATCGTAGTCGCGCATGAGACTCCTTTCGAATCATTCGGATAGAACAGCACGTACGGACGCGCGATTACGCGACGCCGCCGGGCAGGATGGACTCGACGGAGCCGTCGGGTCGCGGGATGACGTGCACGGAGATGAGCTCGCCCACGCGCTGGGCGGCAGCCGCGCCCGCGTCGGTGGCGGCCTTGACGGCGCCCACGTCGCCGCGGACGAAGACGGTCACGAGGCCGCCGCCGACGCGCTCCTTGCCGACGAGGGTGACGTTTGCGGCCTTGACCATGGCGTCGGCGGCCTCGACGGAGCCGATCAGTCCACGGGTCTCGATCATGCCGAGGGCCTGGGTTGCGTTAGACATGGTTCCTCCTTAATGGTGCAGGCGCTGTGCCCGCATGAAGTGTTGCAAAAGCCGAAAATAGCCGGCGTGCCCGCCCAGACGCGTATGGCGGCAGGCGCGCAGGCATTCGCGGCGAGGGAAAGTGACAACGGGTGACACAAAGAGTGCCAAGTATTCCGATCGGGGCCGCAAACATGCACGGGCGGCCCCGATCGGATGGCTAGCCTTTTTACAAACGCGCGATTACGCGACGCCGCCGGGCAGGATGGACTCGACGGAGCCGTCGGGTCGCGGGATGACGTGCACGGAGATGAGCTCGCCCACGCGCTGGGCGGCAGCCGCGCCCGCGTCGGTGGCGGCCTTGACGGCGCCCACGTCGCCGCGGACGAAGACGGTCACGAGGCCGCCGCCGACGCGCTCCTTGCCGACGAGGGTGACGTTTGCGGCCTTGACCATGGCGTCGGCGGCCTCGACGGAGCCGATCAGTCCACGGGTCTCGATCATGCCGAGGGCCTGGGTTGCGTTAGACATTCTTGTTACCTCCTGGGTAGTCTTCTTGGGCGCAGATGCGCTTGCTGTTTTGGTAGCCGGAGCTTCCTTTGCAGAAGCCTCGGCCTTAGAAGGCGCGGTGTGTTCTTCCACCTCGCGCTGTGCCTTAGCCTCGTTCTCGTTAAGCATGGGTGCTGCAGGTTCCGTCTTGGGCTTTGCGACCGTTTTCTTTGCAGCAGACGTCTTTGCCGCCGTGGGCTTTGCCGCAGTCTCCTTCTTGGGAGCGACCGCTGACTCTGCGGACGCCTCCTTCCGAGCGGCCGCCGGCTCCGCCATGGGCTCCTTCTTTGCGGCGGGAGCCTTTGCGGGGGCTTCGGTCACCTCAGGAGCTGCCTTGTTGGCACTCTCCTGGAGCTTCTTGCTCCCGCCGGTACCGGATCTGCGCGTTGCCATGGCTTACTTAGGCCTTGGCGCCGGGCAGGATGGACTCGACGGAGCCGTCGGGTCGCGGGATGACGTGCACGGAGATGAGCTCGCCCACGCGCTGGGCGGCAGCCGCGCCCGCGTCGGTGGCGGCCTTGACGGCGCCCACGTCGCCGCGGACGAAGACGGTCACGAGGCCGCCGCCGACGCGCTCCTTGCCGACGAGGGTGACGTTTGCGGCCTTGACCATGGCGTCGGCGGCCTCGACGGAGCCGATCAGTCCACGGGTCTCGATCATGCCGAGGGCCTGGGTAGTGTTTGCCATTTTTGTTACCTCCTATTTCGTAGGGATCTACTTGATGATCTCTACAACAGAACCGTTTTTTATACCGAAGGCATTTGCCTCTTCGGTGTCGATATGACAATCGAGGGCGCTCGTGCTGTTGGCGCGCACGACCACGTTGTCAAGACGTCCACCGCGCTCGCCGCCAAAGGCAATCGACACGACCTGGCCGTCGTGAAGCCCGCGCTGAGCCGCCTCGTCGCACGTCATATGGATGTGACGCGCGGCAACGATGACGCCTTGGGGCAGGGCAACGGTGCCATGGGGGCCGGCGAGCGTGATGCCCGGCGTGCCCTCAAGCTTGCCGCTCATGCGTACGCAAGCAGGAACGCCCAGTTTGAACGTATCGCCGCGCAGCACCTCAACCTGAGTGGACGGGCGCACGGGACCAAGCACGCGCACGCGCTCGATAACGCCCTTGGGACCCACAAGCGTCACCATCTCCTTGGCGGCAAACTGCCCGGGCTGGGAGAGCTCCTTGATGGGAGTGAGCTCGTAGCCAGCTCCAAACAGAGCCTCCAGGTTCTCCTGGGACAGATGGACATGACGACCGGACACGCCAACGCTCACGGTCAGCGGGGCGGCATGTCCAAGAAGGTCCTCGATCTGCTTCTCGCTCCAAATGCCCAAGTCAAGGGCACCGCGAATAAGACGCTCGATCTCCTCGGCACCCATAGCCGCCTCGTGCCCCTCATGGTGCTCGGGCTCATGCGCTGCAGGCGCCTCATGATGCTCGGGCGCGGGTGCGCAAGCCTTGTACTGCGTCGCTGCGGGCGCAGCACCAAAGACCAGCTCGACGCCCAGCTCGGCGGCCTCGTCTTTGGCCTGCGGGGTCACGATAGTGTTGCCATCGATTGCCAGCACGCCACCGTTCGTGGCCGCCGCCTTCACGTCCGCTGCACTGATCAGTCGTTTCATCTCTTCCTCCTTTCCTACAGACTCACGTCTTCGTCGATAATTCCTACGATGGCCGCATCTACGGGCGCATTCTTACCAAAGGTCTCGCGCATGAAGTGGTAGGCGGCCGAACCCGTTGCCACAAGCACACGGTCGCCGGTGCCTGCGCTGATGGTGTCGACGCACACCAGGCGACGTCCGGATTCCGGGCCGTCGATGACCTCGACACGCATCAACTTCATGCCGTCGAGTTCCTCGTACTTACGGGTCGCCCAGATAGAATCGATGAGCTTACAGATGAGCATTGGCGCCGTCCCCTCCTTCCTTGATGCGTTCCAAGCACTCCATGACCTCTGCCGTGTCTCCGGCGATGGCCAGAAGAATCATGTTTTGCGGGCAGCTCCCGCGAATATCCGTGACCTCGACACCTGCCGTCTTCTCGGCAATGTCGCTCGCAACAACCATGTCGATGAGCTTTCCCTGCACGAGGCCCACGGCCGCCGGCAAGTACCCCTCGCTCCAACGACGGCCCGAACGCTGGCGCAAAATCGCCATCGTGCCGGGTGCTGGTGCCTTGATAACCTTGATATCAAGCATCGGGGTCACCCTCGGCAGCGACCTGGCAGCCCAAGGCAATGCCCAAGGGCGTCACGAACATGGGGTGGTTGGGCTTGTGCACCGGGATGCCCAGAGCCTTCTCTACCGGAGCCTCGATGCCCGTAAGCTCGGCCGTGCCGCCCACCAAAACGATCTCCGGCACGTCATAGCCGTCAATGGCACGCGCGATGATGCTCGCTACCTTGTCGATCGTGGGCTTAACGACCGGGAAGATCTCGCGGTGATGGGCGGGATCGCGCTTGTAAAGCTCAGCCTCGTCAAAGCTCATGCCGCGGGCGCCGGCCAGCACGAGCGAGAAGTGCGTGCCGCCCGTGGACTCGTCGATGCATTCCGCCACGCAGCCGTCCTGAATAACGGAAATGCCGGTGGTGCCACCGCCGATATCCACCACGGCACCGTCGCGCGCGCCGATGAGCAGATTCGCTGCAGTGGGCTCGTCAAAGACGGCAACCACGTCGAGGCCCGCTCCTTCGGCGACGTTTTTTACCACGCCGCCATCGAGGCCTTCAGTTCCCGGGGGAAGGGCCACGGCACAGGGCTCGAGTTCGCGCCCGAGCTGCTGCTCGAGCTCATCTTTGAGCTCACGCGCGATATCGACCGCGCCCATGTAGTCGACGACCATGCCGTCCTTGACCACACTGGCGAAGCGATACGCGCAGGCCACGGCCTCACCCGCGGCATCGACCACGGCGAGCACGATGAATGCGGTGCCCACATCGAGTCCGCAGTACAGGGGCTCGCCGGCACTCACCGGTCGGGGGTTGCCCACACGGTCGAGCAAATCTTGCAGACGAGTGTTAGCCACCTCGAAATCAACCATGGCGCACCTCCCCTGCAACCTTTTCCAAACACGTAGCCAGGCACGCGCGGCAGCGAACGACGCTTTGTGCCCAAGCATCCACGCTGGCGTGGCCCTCGGCCGTCATCTCGCTTGCAGCCTGCGCCCAAAAGCGCTGCGTGCGCGCGAGCTCGGCATCGAGCAGCGCCATCTCGTAGTAGAGCGGGTGCACCGCCGCGGAGAGCGGCGGGAGCACGGGTGCCGCCGGCACCTCGCTTGCGGTCTCGCATTCGGAAAGGAGACCGCCCAGGTCGGTGTGGGCTTGCCACAGGGTTCCCAGCGTGTCGCACACGTGGGCGATATCGTTCTCGATTCCCAGGGCATTACGGCCCAGCATGCGCAAGCGAGCGCCCAGGACGGCGATGTCGTCGTAAAACGAAGCCAATGTATCCTCAGCACGTGCCGCTGCAAGAGCCGGGTCGGGTGCAGTGGTACCCGCAGCGCCGGAAGCAGCTCCGTAGCCCTCGCTGAAATCGATGTAGAAGTCGATGAGGAACTGGCGCGCGCTCGGGGTGAGTTTGGCGTCCTCGGGCAGCGTATAGGTCGAAAAATGCTCTCGGTTGTATGCACCGCGCAGCTCGTTTTCGGTTACGTAGAACATAGGTGTCTCCTCCTTTCTGGTTATCGGTCACTCGTTGGGCGCGACGCTTCGCACCCAGTCCAACAATTCGTCTACGCCTTCGCCGGTTGTTGCCGAAAGGCACAGGGCCGCATCGACGCCGGCATCCGCGAGCCTTGACAGCCCACGCTCGCGTTCGCCTTCGTCCAGCTGATCGCACTTGGTAAGTACGCCCAGACAGGGCTCGTTGAACGCACGGGCAAAACCGCTCGAATAGAGCGTCTCGCCGCTCGCTCCGTCGATCAAAAGGAGCACCCCGGAAGCCTGGTTTTGCGACAACATGATCACGATGCTGTGCATCCAATGGTTCTCGATGTAGCCCCCCGGAACCTCGAAGCTGCGCGTGCGATAGAAACAATCCTCCCGATGCCGATGGTCGGAGGGCGCCCCTTCCACCAGATCGGAGATTGTCGACTTTCCCGAGCCGGGCAAGCCGATGATCATCAGGCGGTCCCCCATCACGACCTCGTGACCTCATGGGCACGAAATCCCAGGCCGTCATGGAGAACGCGGACGACCTCCTGCATCGACGTCTCGACGCTTTGCACGTCGCCCAAGACCACCACGGCGCCGGTAAAGCGATCGAGAAACCCGATGCTCACCGGAGCCGCCTTCGCGGCGATATCGGCCGCGATAATAGAGGTTTCCTCCGGCGACAGCGTGAGGATGCCGATGGATTGTCCATGAGGCACGCCGATGCGGTCGTAGATATCCGGCGCGGGAGACGCGATAACGTGTGCCAACACGACTTCCTTGCCATCGACCGACTCTTGGATGATGCGCTGAAGATGTTCCATGCCCCACTCCTAGTGTCGAACGAGGTTGACCTTGAAATCGGCCCCGGAGATCCAGCCTTCGATGTGATTCAGGTCGTCTTCCGAAAGCGACGGGTCGCCTTCGATCTCGTAGTCACGGCCAAGCTGCGCATACTTGCCCACACCCAGCTTGTGGTAGGGCAGCAGGTCCACGCCGTCGAAATTCTTCTGATAGCGATACGGTGTGAAAAACTCGATCATGGCGTCGATCTCGGCCTTGTCGTCGTTCACCCCGTGGAGCAGCGGCATGCGTACGCGCACGTTAAAGCCGTTTTCCAGCAGAGCGCGAATATTGGCAAGAATCTGCTCATTGTTCACGCCGGTCCAGCGCTTGTGCTTGACCGGGTCCATCTGCTTGATGTCGAACAAGAACAGGTCCACGTAGCGTGCGATATCAAGAATCGTCTCGGTCTTGGTATAGCCGCACGTCTCGATGGCCGTGTGATAGCCGCGGTCCTTGCAGGCGGCAAGCAGGGCGCGGGCGGCCTCGGGCTGCGCCAAGACCTCACCGCCGCCCAGGGTCACGCCGCCGCCGGACATGCGATAGAAGTCTGCATCCTGGTCCATAAACGAAACCAGATCGCAGATCTTGCGGTCCTCGCCCATGATGGAGAGCGCCTTTTGCAGACAAGCCTTCTCACAGGCACCGCAGCCCAAGCACTGCTTGGTGCGGTCCACCACATGCTCGCCGTTCACGAACTGGTGAACCCCTGCGGGACATGCGTCAACACACGCCCCGCAGTTCACACAAGCGGTCTGCTTGAACATGACCTCAAAACCACGACGCTGGCTCTCGGGATTGGAGCACCACTTGCAGCGCAGAGGGCATCCCTTGAAGAACGCGATGGAGCGAATGCCCGGACCGTCGTACATGTTGTACTTCTGCGTATTGAAGATGCGCGCACGGCGCTCAAGGCTCTCTTCCAGCTGCTCGCTCATATGCGTCCTCCTTTCTGTACGGGTTGCGCCCATTTGGGCTTGAGTGGTTACATGCTTAGAGCTTGGTCAGCATCGTGCGGCTGATGATCTCGTCCTGAACGTCCTTGCACAGCTCGACGAAGAACGCGCTGTAGCCGGCGACGCGAACTACCAGGTCGCGATGCTCCTCGGGGTGAGCCTGGGCGTCGAGCAGCGTCTGGTTGTCCAGATAGTTGAACTGCATCTCGCCGTTGCCGTACATGCAGGCCGTTCGCAGCAGCGTGACCAGGCCGTTTTCGCCCTCGGGGGTATCCAGCAGACCGGCCATGAGCTTGAAGTTGTGCACCATGCCGATGTTCATGCTGTCGTTGCTCATCTTGGAGACCGATTTGATGATGGCGGTGGGGCCGTTGTGGTCAGCGCCCTGGGTGGGGCTGATGCCGTCGGAAAGCGGCGTCCAGGCCTTGCGGCCGTTGGCGGAGGCGCCGGTCATCTGACCAAACGGGGTGTTGTTGGAGATGGACAGCGTGCCGTGGGACAGGCGCGAATACAGGGTCTTGAACTGGCTGTGGATATGCTCGGTGAAGTAGACGATGTCGGACACGAACTGATCGGCGTAGTCGTCGTCATTGCCGTACTTGGGAGCATCCAGGCAGTCCTGACGCATTCTCTCGTAGCCCACGAAGTCGGCCTTGAGGCCCTCGTTGAGCTCGCACAGCGTGTACTTGTGGTCGTCGAAGACAAGCTTCTTGATGGCAGCCATGGAGTCGGCGTAAGTGGCAAGGCCGCTCCACACGACGCCCGGTCCGAAGTTGTACATGGCACCGCCAGCAGAGACATCCTTGCCAGACTCCATGCAGCCCTCGAACATGATGGACATCAGGGGCTTAGGAGCCATGTCGCGGTGCACGCGCTGCGAGATCACCGTCATGACGCTCGTCCACTTGGTGATGTAGTAGATGGTGCTTTTGACCGCAGCCTCGAACTCCTCAAAGGTGTGATACTGATCCAGGTCGCCCAGGTCGGGGGTAACCTGCTTGCCATACCACAGGGGCACGCCGTGGTTGAGCGTAAGCTCGATGGCGATGGGCCACTGGGTGTATGAGGTGGAGGTCCACTGATACAGACGGCCGGACTTTTGCGGCTCGACGCAGCCCATCATGCAGTAGTCGCGTGCGTCCTCGACGGAGACGCCCTTTGCGAGCATCATCTTGACGTGCGTGTCGTCAAAGTGGCAGGCGGGGAAGCCCATGCCGGAGCGAACGACGTCCACGATCTTGCGCAGGTACTTCTCGGGGCTCTTGTTATGAATACGGCAGGCCAGGGAAGGCTGGTAGATCTTGACGTGACGCACGGCGTCCATCAGCAGGTAGGTGAGGTCGTTGGTGGCGTCGGCACCGGAGCGGGTCACGCCGCCGAGCGTCATGTTGACGAACGGCTGGTAGCCAGCGAAGAATTTGGAGGCGTCCTCGGAAGTGGCCCACATCATCTCGCTCATCTTGATGAGCATGCAGCCGGCGATATCGAAGGCCTGGTAGTCGGTCAGACGGCCAGCCTCCTTATCGGCCTTATAGAAGGGATACATGTACTGGTCAACACGGCCGATGGACATACCGGTCTGGTTCTCCTCAACCGGTAGCAGGCTCTCGACAACCCACACGGACTGCACGGCCTCCCAGAAAGTGCGCGGCTTGTGAGCAGGCACGTTCTTGAGGTTCTCGCAGATCTGCAGGAGCTCGGCACGGCGCTTGGGATCGGCGCACTCCTGGGCCTTCTGGCAAGCGAAGTCGGACAGACGACGGGCGTAAATCATGACGCCCTCGGTGGTGTCGATGACGGACTTGTAGAAGTAGATCTTGTCCAGGTCCTCGGGGTTTGCGTAGTCAAGGTGCTTGAGGTGCTCGCGAGCCTCGTCCTGAATGTCCTGCATGCCCTTCTTCATCAGGATGACGTCGTAGCCGGGGTTGGAGTCGCCGCCGCCGTTCACCTGATGATACGAGCAGTCGGAAACAAAGGACTCACCGGAGAGCTCCCAGCCGCCGCACTCGCGGTACTGATCCTCGCACACTTCGTCGAGCGACTTGCCCTCCCAAAACGGGAAGAGCTCCTCGCGCATGTACTTCTTATCCTCTTCGGAGATATAGAAGGGGTCTTGAGCGCGCGTGCCAATGGTGTCGAGCTCGTCGCGCAGCCAACGCCAGGCGATATCGGGCGAGAAGGCACCGGCGCGCGGGGCACCCGTGGGGTTGCCGACGATAAGCTCGTCGTCCTGGATGATCAGCGGGGCGGTCTCACAGCAGTAACGGAAGCACTTGGCGCGCAGCTCAATCTTGGGCATGCCCGGGTTCTTGCGAGTGAACTCGGTGACGGCGCGGGCGCGGTGGGTGGTGATGGAGGGGACCTGCTTGAGGAAATTCTGCTTCAGGCGCACGTGGCGCTCGGTAGGGCCATCGGGGGTCTCGGTGCCCTCGACATGGGCGGGCACGCTGTCCAGCGGACGATCGAGCTGATCGGCAACCTTGCTGAACATGGCGCGGACGCTTGCACGCTGCTCTTCACTCATGTTCTTGGTGGCATCGGACAGCTGCTTGGCAAACTCTTGAATATCCATCGGTACTCCTTTTCTTCTAATCGGTCATGATTTGAAGCAGGCTCGCAAACCACGCGTCGGCTTGATCGGCAACGGGGGTTTCGGTCTGCTGTTCGGTCATATGTGCGGCAATCTTCCAATCTGGCGCTCGGTTGAGCCCTGCTTCCTCGAGAAGAGAAAGATCAGACGAGTCGAGGTTGCTCCCAACCTGGCGCCGGCGGATAAAGTCGCGATAGGTCACGCCCAGATTCGAGGTCGTCGCGCTCTCCCATCCGGTAACGGTGAGGGTCTTGGGCAGTGTGGAGTGACAGCCTGTGGCTCCCATGCCTGTCCCCACATTCACGAGAATGCGTCCCACCGGTTTTTTGAGAACAAACTGGCGAACGACTTCGCCGTCGCGCGAGAATATCGAAAGCGCGTTTCCCGAGCCGCTGTTCAAAATCAGCTCGATGCACTTCTCGCAGGCATCGCGCCAGTTCTCCTCCACGTAGTAAGACAGCACGGGGCCGTACTTGGTGCGCGAGAAGTAGCTGCGCTCCGAGACATAAGGCTTCTCGGCCACAAGCACACGTGTCGAGGCGGGCACCACGATATCGGCACGGCGCGCAAGATCACACGCCGACTTACCGATAGCCTCGCGATAGGAACGACCGTCGTCGCGAAAACACACGCGATAGAGGCGTTGACACTCCTCGTCGGTGAGGAAGTAGCAGCCGCGATGCTTGAGCTCGGCCTTAAAGGCCTCATCCACAACCTGCTCGACCACAACCGATTGCTCGGCACCGGGAAGCATGCCGTAGCAAAACGATTTACCGCATACGACCTCCTCGGCACATAGGGCCAAGTCGGCGGTTTGCTCCACAAAGACCGGGTTGTTGCCAATCGTGGCACAGTACACGTCTTTACCCGTGGTGTTGACCACGTGGATGTGTTCGCACTCACGCGAGTCGATGAGCACGCGAACAGCCGACTGAGCGCCCAGCCACTCCTCGCCCTCAGGCGCATAGAGCTCCAAAAACGTAAGGGCATCGAGCGGGTAATGGCACTCATGGGCCACCTTGCGCACGTCCTCGATCACGGCCTTGCACGTTGAATGCGTGCGCTGACGTGCCGAGAAGATGATCGGGCTCTTGGAGGCAACGGCGCACACAAGTTGCGAGAGCATCGTGGGAACGCACAGCCAGTCAGGCAAAAGCGAGACGACCGTGCCCTTGGAGATGCCCACCTCAACAGAATGCGTGGCGTTGCGCGAGTAGAGCTCTTGCGTGGGCGTCTGGGCGCACACATCATCCAAAAGATCAGTGAGCACCCACTCGATAAGCGCCTGTTCGTCTTCCTCGTTGCCGTAGTCGCTTTCGGCAACCGCCAGCTGGGCATAGGCGCCGCAGTTGGGCAGCAGGCGTTCGCGTAGGGCCTTCAAAAAACCATCGACAAGCGTGCCGGGCAGACCCTCGAGAACTTCCTTCGACTCCTCGGCGTGCTCCAAAAGAATGCGCGCCTCCTGAACTGAGCGAAGGTCGGTATCAACAAGGGACATGGCACACCTCCTTAGTAGGGAAGCAGGTTCTCAAGACGATAGCGGCCGGTGATCTTCTTCAGATCAGGATGCGGACGCGGGATAACAACCGAGCTGTACACCTCGGCGCCCAGGGCCTCGACGGCTTCAACGCCGGCGTGTACCGCGGCCTCGACGGCGGAGACATCGCCCTCGACAAGAATGGAGATGTAGCCGGATGCGGTGTTCTCATAACCAATCAGGCTCACATCGCCGGCCTTGCACATGGCGTCGCCGGCCTCGAGCACCCAAACGAGGCCAAAGGTCTCGATGGCACCGAATGCGTTGCCTTTGCTTTCAGGCATCGGGACCTCCTAAAAATCCACGTCGTGAACGGAAACGACATCACCGATAGGTGGAACAGGACGCTTCATGACGTTTTGAGCCGTAACTTTGCCAATGGCCGATGCGGCCTCGACGCCCGCTTTGACGGCGGACTCGCATGCAGCGACATCGCCCTTGACGATAACGGTGACGAGCGTGGAACCAACGTTCTCATAGCTCACGAGCTCACATTCGCCCGCCTTGAGCATCTTATCTGCGGCTTCCAGAGCCGGAACCATGCCGATGGTCTCAATGAGGCCGATGGCTTCTTCGCCGGTATAGCGCATGAGGTAGCTCCTTTCCTATTTGATATAGGAATTGATGGTGTCACGCTGCTCTTGGTCAGCGCTGTAATAGACGCGGACCTCGCCCGCATCGTCCAGATCAAAATGGCACTCGCTGATCAGACCGTTCTTCTCGGCGGTCATCAGAGCTTCCTGCATCTTGGGCTTGGTAAAAGCGCTAAACGAGGAGTAGTCGCCCTTGAGAGCCTCCATGACGTCGTCGGCGCAAGCCCTGTCATGGCAGGTAAAGTACTTGAGCATGGCGTAGTTCAAAGGCAGCACGCTACTCACCGTCCTTCTTCAAGAGGTCCATCGGGTTCACGGCGATCAAGAAGATGCCGATGAGGTTGACGATGGCGGCAATCCAGGCGATGGGAGCCAGCGCATAGCCGTCGAAACCCATAATCATGCCGAGGATGATCCAGGTGACCAGCGGAGCAGTGAAGGTGTAAGTACCATTGATAGCCATGCCCAGGGCGGTGCCGCACATAGCGTTAGCGCGGTACCAGCTCATGAAGGAGAGGTAGGCGGCAGCGCCGGAGACGGCAAAGAAGATAACCGATGAGCCGTCGGTCAGAGCTTGGGCAACGTAGGTGTAGCTCTGGGCAAGGGTGCCACCGCAGACAAGGGTGAGAATCGGCAGGACAACGACCAGGTTGCCGATACCGGAAACGAGCTGACGAATATTGATGGCAATCTGCGAGTCAATCATGCAGGTGGCATAGCCGCCCACGCAGCCTTCGATGCCCCAGCACAGGGCAGCGAGAAGGGCCAGGCCCAGGCCAAGCGCCATACCCGGCGCAGCCTCACCGGTAAGACCGGTGCTACCGATCATGACGCCTGCGATGACGCAGATCACGATACCGGCGATGACGCGGGGGCCAAGCGGCTGCTTGTAGAGGATACGAGCGAGAATCGCGCCGATAGCGGGATTTAGAGCCGCGATGGGCACGGCTAGGGTGCCGGCCTGAGAAAGCGCGATGACGTAGGCAGCAGAGGCGATGGGGCCGCCGATAAAAGCGGCGGCAATCACGATGAGGCCAGGCTTGGAGACGACGCAGCGACCCAGGTCGGCAATCTTGCCCTGCTTAAGGGTAACGAGGGTTGCCCAGGCGGCGCTCAGGGCATCGTTGATGCCCGAGGCGATCGTAGGCAGGATAAAGACGACGATCAGGCTGGTAGAAGCAAATGCGCCAAACCAGTTACCCCAAACGCCAAAGAGCTGACCACCGGTCACGAAGGCGGTGTATAAAGCGTACATAATGCTGGAGAGCGCCGCGATAGCGATGCCCTTCTTGAAGAAGTTCGCGTCGAGCGCCTTCTTCTTTTTGATCGCAAGCGCGCGATCAGTTGGAGCTGTTGCGGTTGTATCCATGCAAGCAGTCCCCTTTCCATCATCGTTCATTTGTTGGACACAGGCGTCGACTCCCATGGCAATCAATGACTGAAATGCTAGAAATTGACGCAGGCGTGAAAGAAAGAGACATACCGTTGGCGCTCGGTAAACGGCATTCGCCGGTACTTTTAGGCTACTCGGCACGCTCGAACGGTCGAAATGTTCCCGCGAACGGCTTTTAATGCCACCTCTCATATAGCATTTGTTGACATAAATGGCTTTCTCCGCGGCGCATTAGACATTTGTTCAATCCCCTGCCGCCGTCCGTAGTGGCCTTAAGCTTTTTTCAGACTTTTCCCAGCTCAATACAGTTTTAGCTGATCCTCAAAGGGCGTTTCCCATCCAGCATGCGAAGTATTTTGGAAACAATTACCTAACGTTAAGGTCTTAGTTATCGAAACATAAAAAGGCCGCACCGCCCTCGGTACGGCCCCATGTGACAAATAGTTGACAGTTTTTGTCACATTCTGCTGATGAGATTGATAAAACAGACGTTCACCTTGCGGCGCCAAAACGGGACGTAGTTTCCGCATTGGCATTGGGAAACCGTATCCCGGAATTCACGCTCGAAATGGGACACGGTTTCCCAATGGAGCCTCCCGGACAACCCGCCGCAAGCAATTCGAAAATCTAGAAACCGTGGCGCTCCAGGAAGCGGAAGGCTAGGCGAATCCAAGGACGGACCGCCACCTGCTTGTCCTCGTTGTCGACCGCGGTATTGGCGTTGCCGAGCGAAAGGCCGTGGCCACCCTGGTCAAAGACGTGCATCTCGCATGCAACACCCTCCTCGGCCATGCGCTGCGCAAACGGGTAGACCTGCGCGACCGGCGCCGTCTTATCGTCCGAAACGCCCCACACAAAGGTCGGAGGCATCTGGCGCGAAACGTGCGTGGTAGGGCAAATGTCGGTCAGGTGCTCATCGGTCGCCTCGCCGCCCGTCACCATCGACAGATAGTCGTTGAGCAAATCGCGCCCTGTCTTGCCGCCCGTCTTGGGCACGCGCAGGTCGATGCGCGGGTCACGCGTCTGCATATCGCGCACATAGGCAAGGTCGAGCAACGGATAGCCCAGCACCACGGCGTCGGGACGAATATCCTCCGGACGAGCCCCGGCAAGGCCCGCGAAGGGTCCGGTCTTCCACTGCGTTGCCAACGAGGCGCAGATCATGCCGCCCGCCGAGAAACCCACGATGCACACGCGCTTGGGATCGACATGCCACTCGTCGGCGTTGGCGCGCACGGTAGCGACCATCTTGGCGAGGTCCGCCTGCGGGTGCGGAAAGCTCACGTCGCCCGTGGCGCTCGTCACATAGTTGAGCACAAAGGCCTGGTAGCCGCGGTCCAAAAACGCAAACGCCACCGGGTCCTGCTCGTGCGGAGCGATATGCGTAAACCCGCCTCCGCCGCAGATGATCACCGCGGGGCGGCGGCCATTGGGCTTGTCGGGCAGCGGCTCGGCACCCAGATACGTAAACGTCGCCGGATAATCCTCGGTCGGCTCCTCGCCCCACAGCGCATGGTTCTCAATAATCATAGGTGCTCCCTCCGTGCGATTCGTGCGCACTCGTTTTTCGCACCTTAGCGTACCCCACTTGAGCCCGCGGCGCAGAAACACCCCCGCAATAAGTTGGCCTTCAACTGATATATCACAAAATCGCTGTTCAGAGGTATCGTTGGGCAGCGTAAAATAGGAGCGCTGACCGTGCTGGGAAACACGTACGAAACGTTTCCGGCAAACCACACGCGTGCAACATGCACGCCTGATACGTTGGAGGCATCTATGGGTCTGCTCGATTCGCTCAAGTCCACGTTCACTTCGTCGGGCGAGGCGTCCGTTCCGCCCGCAGCAAGCTTCGCCACCCGCGAAGGCGTCATCTATGCCCCCGTCAACGGCGTGCTCGTCAACCTGGACGAAGTTCCCGACGAGACGATCGCCTCGGGCATGCTTGGCCAGGGCTATGGCATCGAGCCCATTACCGACACCATCTATGCGCCCGCCAACGGCCGCATCGGCGCCACCACTGTCACCAACCACTCCATTGGCATGATCACCGAGGACGGTCTTCGCGTGTTCATCCATGTTGGCCTGGGCACCGTGGAAATGAACGGCAAGGGTTTTGCCCGCTTTGTCGAGATGGGCGATGTGGTCAAGGCAGGCCAGCCGCTCATCAGCTTCGACCGCGAGGCCATTAAGGCCGCTGGTCACGAGGACATCGTGACCGTCATCGTCTCCGAGCTCGATCGCCTTAAGAGCATCGACCATGTCGGCGAGTCTGGAACGCTTATCGGCGGCAACCCGCTCGTCAAGCTTGGCGACCCGCTGCTGGTGGCCAAGACCAAGTAGTCGCGCCCCGCGCCGCACAACAAATAGACAACACGCCAAGCGCCCACGGTCATTTCGCCGTGGGCGCTTTTCATTTGAAAACGTCCCGTCAATGCCTTATCCGTATAGTCCAAATGAGCCGAGCTGCTAGAATATCGAACTGTATGGATAACTATCATTCAACCGTTATGGGAGGATACGTGAACCGCACCAAAATCGCGCAGCTCTATGCCGATGCCGAGTCGCTCGGCGGCCAGACTGTCACCGTCGCCGGCTGGGTCAAGTCCGTCCGCGACATGAAGAACTTTGGCTTTGTTACGCTCAACGACGGCAGCTGCTTCCGCGACCTGCAGGTCGTCATGAACCGCGAGGCGCTCGACAACTACGACGAGATCGCCCACCAAAATGTCTCGGCCGCACTCATTTGCACCGGCACCGTCAAACTGACCCCCGATGCGCCCCAGCCCTTCGAGCTTTCTGCCACCTCCATCGAGGTCGAGGGCACGAGCGCCCCGGATTACCCGCTGCAGAAGAAGCGCGCAACCGTCGAGTTCCTGCGCACCCAGCAGCATCTGCGCCCGCGCACCAACCTGTTCCGCGCCGTGTTCCGCATCCGCTCTGTCGCGGCTGCCGCTATCCACCGCTTCTTCCAGGAGCAGGGATTTGTCTATGTCAACACCCCCATCATCACCACGAGTGACTGCGAGGGCGCCGGCGAGATGTTCCGCGTGACCACGCTCGACCCCAAAAATCCGCCCCTCACCGAGTCCGGCGAGGTCGACTGGAGCCAGGACTTCTTTGGCAAGCATGCGAGCCTCACCGTGTCCGGCCAGCTCAATGCCGAGAACTTTGCCATGGCCTTTGGCGACGTGTACACCTTTGGCCCCACCTTCCGTGCCGAAAACTCCAACACCACGCGCCACGCCGCCGAGTTTTGGATGATCGAGCCCGAGATGGCCTTTGCCGACCTTAACGACTACATGGATAACGCCGAGGCCATGCTCAAGTACGTCCTCAAGGACGTTATGGCAACCTGCCCCGACGAGCTCAATATGCTCAACAAGTTTGTGGACAAGGGTCTGCTCGAGCGCCTAGACCACGTGGCAAACTCCGACTTCGCCCGCGTCACCTATACCGAGGCCGTCGAAATCCTGGAGCAGGCCGTCGCCTCCGGTCACAAGTTTGACTACCCCGTGAGCTGGGGCATCGACCTGCAGACCGAGCACGAGCGCTTCCTGACCGAGGAGCACTTTAAGCGCCCGACCTTCGTGACCGACTACCCAGCCGAGATCAAGGCGTTCTACATGCGCATGAACGAAGACGGCAAGACCGTCGCCGCCGCCGACTGCCTGGTTCCCGGTATCGGCGAGATTATCGGCGGCTCCCAGCGCGAGGAGCGCCTGGATCTGCTCGAGGCCCGCATCAAGGACCTGGGCATGAATCCCGAGCAGTACAAGTACTACCTTGACCTGCGCCGTTACGGTTCCTGCAAGCACGCCGGCTACGGTCTGGGCTTCGAGCGCTTGGTCATGTATCTGACCGGCGTGGGCAACATCCGCGACGTCCTGCCGCACCCGCGCACCGTGGGCAACGCCGACTTCTAATCGTCGGACGCTAGCTCGCGTCGCCACACGCCAACGCTCATCGCACAAGCGCCTCTCGACATCGGTCGAGAGGCGCTTTTTTCAACAGCATCCGTCAAGCTTTTGGCAAGTTTTTGGTCAGTTGAGCAGGGCTGTTGAAAACTCGACCCGCCGTTTGCCGACGACTACCGACCGCCCAGAGCGCCCTGCGCCCCTGGGAAAGCCCCACGTCCTAGGCTCCATACCGTCGCCACCAAAACGGAAAGGACGTGGGCACTATGACCGAAGCCGCTGTTGAAACCTACGACACCACGACGAGAGGCGCCGCCTCGATGGCGGCCTATCGCGCCGTTCGCATCCTGCAGCTCTTGAGCGAAAACACCGGCGAGGACAAGGCCATGCTTTCCGATGAGTTGATCCGGTGCCTCGCCCATCCCGACGACCCCGCCCGCATGCCCATCTCGGCGGCGCGGCGCAGCATCTACACCGCCATCTCCGCGCTTCGCCATGCCGGATACGAAATTGAGTACAAACGCGGCGTGGGCTACAAACTTCTTACCCGCCCGCTCACCGATGAAGAGATCATCCGGCTCCACGGTATGGTCATGCGCAACCGCTCCACGCCTATCGCTATCCGCAAGAGCACGGCGCAGCACTTAGTTGCCATGGCGAGCGCCGACGTTCGCGGCTACCTCGACACACCCGAACCCGCTCCAAGCGCAAGCAGCAAGGCTACCAAGGCAACACGCACGCCCATCAAGCGCATCGACACGTGCGAGCTCGTCGAGCAGGCCATCGACCACGGAACCACGGTGAGTTTTGATATTTCGAGCGTCACGACACGCGGCGAAACCGAAGCAGCACGGATGACACTCCGTCCCTTTGCCATCAGGCAGCGCGATGGCATCTCGTATTTGCTGGGAACGGTCTATGACGCCCGAGGCGCCGATGACACGTTGCGCACCGTAGAGATTGGCCGAATGAGAAACGTCACCACACGTCTCCTCGACGGCAAGAAGCTCTTCGCCGCCCTGGACGAGGACGATGCCTCCTCCGCCGCATAAGACCCTCCGCCGCCCATTCGACTACCCGTACCGCCCATCCGATTCTGTATTAAAAAACCCGCCAGGCTGTTGTAAAAATGGACATCAGCGCTACTATAGTCCCACTTGCACTTTGTCCCAGTGCAGTGTTTCCAGCCATTTTTATACTGGGGGTAATGATATGAAGGACATCACCATCAGCCGCAGGAGCCTTCTGGTCTCCGCTGGCCTGCTCGCGCTCGCCCCGCTCGCCGGATGCGGCGGCAACTCTGGTTCCGGCTCTGCTGCCGCCGGTTCCGACTACACCATCGGCGTTCTGCAGCTCACCGAGCACTCCGCACTCGACGCCGCCAACGATGGCTTTGTCAAGGCCATCAAGGAGAGCGGCCTTAAGGTCAAGATCGACCAGAAGAACGCCCAGAACGACCAGTCCACGTGTAAGTCCATTGCCGACAAGTTTGTGGGCGACAACGTCAGCCTGATTTATGCCATCGCCACGCCCGCCGCGCAGGCTGCCGCCGGCGCCACGGCCGATATCCCCATCGTGGGCTGTGCCATCACCGACTACGCCGCCTCCGGCCTGGTCCAGGACAACGACAAGCCCGGCACCAACGTCACGGGCGCTTCCGACCTCACCCCGGTCGCCGAGCAGCTCGAGATGATGCAGAAGGTCCTGCCCGACGTTAAAAAGGTCGGCCTGCTCTACTGCACCGCCGAGTCCAACTCCGACGTCCAGATCAAGGCCGCCAAGAAGGAGCTCGACAAGCTGGGGCTCGAGTACACTGACTTCACCGTCTCGAGCTCCAACGAGATTCAGTCCGTCGTCGAGTCTGCCGTGGGCAAGGTCGACGCGCTGTACTCCCCCACTGACAACACCATCGCCGCGGGCGCTTCGCAGGTCGGCCAGATCTGCAAGGAGAATAAGCTCCCCTTCGTGACCGGCGAGGAGGGTATGTGCATGGCCGGCGGCCTGTTCACCCTCTCCATCAACTATAAGGACCTGGGCTACGCCGCGGGCGAGATGGCCGTTAAGATCCTGAAGGGCGAGGCCAAGCCCGAGGATATGCCGATCAAGCACCTCTCGAGCAAGGACCTGGTCGTCGTCAAGAACGACGAGATGGCCGAGGCCCTAGGCATCGACCTTTCCGCTCTGGACGAGTAGCGCCATGCGCGGTAACGCGTCTAGGGCCCGCACGCGCGCCACAGCCGCGTTATTCAATATCTGAGTCCTTGGGGCGAACGCTAAAGACCGGCGTTCGCCCTGCTTGTTTCGGATGAGACAAAACATCCGTCCGCAGCTCTTTTATGCATTGGTACCGCTATTATGGAAAATCACGTGTCCACCCTATCCTAGGAGGTATGAAGCATGCTCATTGCATTGCAGGGCGCCGTTTCGCAGGGCGTCCTCTGGGGCATTATGGTGCTTGGCGTGTTTATCACGTTCCGCCTGCTCGACATCCCCGATATGACCTGCGACGGCAGCTTTGCCCTCGGCGGCTGTGTCTGCGCCGTACTCATCGTCAACAATAACGTCGACCCCTTGCTCGCCGTGCTGGCCGGCATGTGCGCCGGCGCCATCGCGGGCGCCGTCACGGGCATCTTGACCACCGTCTTTGAGATTCCCGCAATCCTCGCCGGAATCCTTACGCAGATCAGTCTGTGGTCCATCAACCTGCGCATCATGGGCAAGTCCAACACGCCCATCCTTGCCAAGGGCACTATCTTCTCATCCGTCAGCAACATGACGGGCCTGCCGCAGTCCACTGTTGCCATTATCCTAGGCATCGTGCTGGCCGTGGCCATCGTCGCCATCCTGTACTGGTTCTTTGGCACCGAGATCGGCTCGGCACTGCGTGCCACCGGCAACAACGAGTACATGATCCGCGCCCTGGGCGTTAACACCAACACCACCAAAATGATCGCCCTCGTGCTCTCCAACGCCCTCATTGGCCTTTCGGGTGCGCTCATCTGCCAGAGCCAGAAGTATGCCGACATTGGCATGGGCACCGGCGCCATCGTTATCGGTCTTGCCGCCATCGTCATCGGCGAGGTGCTCGGCCGCCTGCTGCCCGGCGGTCTCACGCAGTTCTCCGTCCGTCTGGCCTCCGCCGTCTTTGGCTCCGTGGTGTACTTCCTCATCCGCGCCATCGTGCTGCAACTGGGCATGGACGCCAACGACATGAAGCTGCTCTCCGCCGTGATCGTCGCCGTGGCCCTGTGCGTTCCCGTGGTTTGGGAGCGCTATAAGCTCCGCAGCTCCTACACGAAGGGAGATGAGGCAGATGCTTAAGCTCTCGCACGTCAAGAAGACCTTTAACAAGGGCACCGTCACCGAGAAGCGCGCGCTCACCGGCGTCGACCTTACCCTCAACGACGGCGACTTTGTAACTGTGATCGGCGGCAACGGCGCCGGCAAATCCACGCTGCTCAACATGATTGCCGGCGTATATCCGCTCGATTCGGGCGTTATCGAGCTCGACGGCACCGACATCTCGCGCCTGAGCGAGTCGCAGCGCGCCAAGTACCTGGGCCGCGTGTTCCAGGATCCCATGCGCGGCACCGCAGCCGACATGCAGATTGCCGAGAACTTGGCCCTCGCCAAGCGTCGCGGCCAGCGTCGCGGCCTTTCGTGGGGCGTCACCAAGGCCGAGAAGGACGAGTACGTTGAGTTGCTCAAGCGCCTGGACCTTGGCCTGGACACGCGCCTCAACGCCAAGGTCGGCCTGCTTTCGGGTGGCCAGCGCCAGGCACTCACGCTGCTCATGGCCACGCTCACCAAGCCGCGCTTGCTGCTGCTCGACGAGCACACCGCGGCACTCGACCCCAAGACCGCCTCTAAGGTGCTCAATCTGACCGAGGAGATTGTCGACGAGAACCACCTGACCACGCTCATGGTCACGCACAACATGAATGACGCCATCCGTCTGGGCAATCGCCTGATCATGATGCACGAGGGCCACGTTATCTACGACGTGGCGGGCGACGAGAAGAAGTCGCTCACCGTCGCCGACCTGCTGCAGAAGTTCGAGGAGGTCTCGGGCGGCGAGCTCGCCAACGACCGCATGCTGCTGAGCTAAAACCTGCCAATAAGGGACAGGTTTATTTTGGCAGGTTTTATCTGCGCAAACGTCAAAACCGCCGCAAAGGAACAGATACCTTTGCGACGGTTTTCGCATATCATGTCGATAATCCAGCGTCAGCAGGAACCACTGGTTAAGAACTAAGGAAACTGCCATGAGAAGACTCCTTCCCCGTCTTGCTTGACCGCCGCACTCCTTGCCGGCGTGCTCGCCGGCGGCCCAGCTTACGCCACCGCGGCCACCCCATCTCAAGTTATCGGCCCGTCCGATGTGATCGGACGGGCTTTTTGGTGGGTATCATGGTTGAATGATCATTAGGAGGTTTTCCCTACATGGAATTGTTTGAACCGATTCTTCATTTCTTTGAGCAGCGCTGGGTCCACAACATCATCTGGGCCGTCATCTTGGTAATAGTCACCGCCATCGCCGCCAAGGTGGCATCCAAGACCCTGCGCCACCTACTCAACCGAGACGACAACCCGCTTCCCGCATCGAGCATCTTCATCAACATCGCGCGTGCCGTCATTTGGATGATCGGCGGCAGCTTTATCCTCGACAACTGCTTTGGCATTAACGCAAACGCGCTCGTCGCCGCTCTTGGCGTCGGCGGCATCGCCATCTCGCTCGGCTTTCAGGACACGCTATCAAACCTTATCGGCGGCATGCAAGTGACCTTTATGGGCATCATCAAGCCCGGCGACAATATCGAGGTCGGCGGCGTGTCGGGCGTGGTCCAGGACATCACTTGGCGCCACACGACCATCGAGGACGCCTGCGGACAGACCATCATCGTCCCCAACTCCAACATCTCCAAGAACACACTCGTGCACCTCATGCCCTTTGGACGCGTTGTCGTTCCCGTCGCGGTGAAGGACACGTCAAAGTGGGACTCGCTCGATGCGCTGGCAGACGAGCTCGCCTGTGCCACCAAGGTCGCCGTTTCACCCATCTCGGGCTTTGACAAGGAACCCTACGTGCTCTTTAGCGAGATCGGCGACTTTGGCATTAAGGGTAAGATCATCTTTATCGTCAGTGACGACAGCACCACCTTTACGGCAGCCGACGCCTGCATCCGCGCCATCGCCCCCATCATCGCCTAAAACCACCGCAAAGGGGACAGGCACCTTTGTGGTGGTTTCGCATCGTGGTACCATGGTTCATATCGTTGTTTAAACGACTAAGGGAGTAGACACCATGGAAGAGGCCTATCGTCAAGCGCGCAAGCGCGGCGAACAGGAACGCCGTCGCGCCATCAGCCAAAGCGAGCATCCATATCTTACGGACCTCGACAGCTTGGTCGCCCAGCTTCCCTGCGGGCAGCGCGAGAACATCGGCCTGCGGGACATTCCGCTCGAAATGGTCGTCGGCACGGTTACCAAAGGTCGCCAGTCCGCCTTTTCGTGTAACTTTATGCCGCTGCTCCCCTGGAATACCGAATTCGCCCGCAAATGGTCCAACCTCTACGATATCCAAATCTCCGAGGGCTACCGCGACCCCATCATCGTCACCGAGTTCATGCACCGCTTTTACGTCCAAGAGGGCAACAAGCGTGTCAGCGTCCTCAAATTCCTTGACGCTCCGACGGTCTCGGCCAAGGTGACGCGTCTGTACCCCGGTAAGTGGGATTCCGTCGAGAGCCGCCTGTACGGTGAGTTTTGCGCCTTTTGGTACGTATGCCCCCTGTACGAGATTGAGTTTTCGCGCGAGGGCAGCTACGAGATGCTTGCCAAAATGCTCGGCCAAGATCTTGTCGAAAAATGGCCTCAAAAGAAGGTCGACTACCTACGTCACACCTTCCTGCTCTTTAAGCGCGCCTATCTTCGCGCAGGCGGCGACCACCTGGACATTACGCCCGCCGACGCCATGCTCGTCTACCTCAACGTGTACAACCAAGACCGTCTACTGGATACGCCGACGGACATCGTCGTAAACCGCCTGTGCAAGATTTGGCGCGAGCTGGTCATTGCCGGCAAAAATGACGAGGACAAGGTCGATCTTGTCGAAGCGCCGAGCGTCGATGAGCAAGAGACACCCGCCAAGTCCACCTCCGGCGTGCTCAACTTCTTTATGGGCAAGACCGTCTATTCGGCGGCCAACCCCCTGCGCATCGCCTTTATCCATGAGTTCCCCTGTGCGACGTCGAGCTGGGACAGCCTGCACGACCAAGGACGTCAGTATCTCGATGAGCACTTTGGCGGTATCGTGCGCACCGAGGCGTTCGAGGACTGTCACGATCCGGACGTGTTCTACGCCGCCGTGGAAACGGCTGTCAAACATGGAGCAAACGTCATCTTCTCGACCTCGCACCGCCTGATGGAATACACGCTCAGGGCTGCGGTTGAGTATCCCCAGGTTCGGTTCCTTAACTGCTCTATCGGCCTTCCCCACCAAAGCGTCCGATCGTACTTTGGCAAGATGTACGAGGCCAAGTTTCTCCTGGGCGCCCTTGCCGCCAGCATGGCGGACAACCACCGCATCGGTTATCACGCGTCAGTCTTCGCCTCGGGCGCACTCAGCGAGATCAACGCCTTTGCGATTGGCGCCTCGCTGCTCGACCCCCGTGCGCAAATTATCCTGACCTGGGGCGATGTGCCCGCCGGAGGCCTTGCCGAGGCCATGTGCCGCGAAGGCGTGAGCGTCATGACCGGCGCCGATATGTCCAAGTCTCTCGAGGACCCCACCGCCTACGGGCTTCACCGTCTGGTAAACGGCAAGGAAGTTACCGGTATTGCTATGCCGGTATGGAACTGGGGCCGTTACTACGAACTCATCGTACGCAGCCTACTGCACGGCACATGGGACGAGACCGCCGATGACCAGCAGGTGCGCGCCGTCAATTACTGGTACGGTATGAGCTCCGGCGTCATCGATATTCGCTACGCTCCGGGCCTACCCTATCAGACGCGTAAACTTGTGCAGCTGCTTCGCAACGGCATTGTCGAGGGCTCCATCAACCCATTTGGCGGCGAGCTCCACAGCCAGGACGGCGTGGTTCAGATTGAGGGCTTCCCTCCCCTGCCGAGTACGCAGATTGTCGAGATGAACTGGCTGGCTGACAACGTTATAGGCTCGATTCCGCAGCTCGATAACGAGCCGGAGGTCCGTGCCCTATGAATATCCTAGCCATTGCCGATGTAGAGGAGCGCTGCCTGTGGGAATGTTTTCGCAAGGAGCGCTTTGAGGACGTTGACCTGATTCTATCCGCAGGCGACCTGGATCCGGACTATCTTGAGTTTTTGGTCACTGTCATCAACAAACCGCTTGTGTACGTTCGTGGCAACCACGACGACCGCTACGCGCGCCATGCACCGGGCGGGTGCATTTGTGTTGAGGACAGCGTATATGTGTACCGAGGTATTCGCATTGCGGGTCTGGGCGGTTCCATGCGCTACCGCGACGGCGCGAACATGTATACCGAGCGCGAGATGGCAAAACGCATGCGCAAGCTATCGCGAAAAATCGCACTGGTAGACGGATGCGATATTCTACTTACCCATGCACCCGTCGCAGGCATGGGCGACCTGGACGACCTGCCGCATCGAGGATTCGAGTGCTTTAATGCGGCTCTTGAGTCTTGGGGTCCCGACTATATGATTCACGGGCATGTGCACCAAAGCTACGGCCCCAACTTTCAACGCGAGCGCCAACACCCATGCGGAACGAAGATTGTCAACGCCTGCGGCTATACCAAGATCGAAATTGACGAGGCGCGCTACCCCACGCGCGGTTGGAAGGCCGCTTGGCTCAACTCGCAAACCATGCGCCGCGAGCTCAAACGCCACGAAGCAATCGAGTCTTCAACCGCCAGAACCCCCTGGTAACTGCCAACAACCACCACGAAGGGGATAGGCACCTTTATGGTGGTTTTGCTGACTCGTCCGACCTGTCCATCACGGTGCTTGTGTAATTAACGAGAACACTCATTGTTTTGTAAGGACGGCGCTCACGTGCCGTCTTTTTTTGTCAACTTATGCAGTCTCGACCGTGTTGTATGTAGAGGGACCTCGCGAGACGCCTTCCCTATATCCACCACGACCAATTGGAGGTGACACTATGCCTGCACGCCGTAACCGCAATAGCACGCTCCGATGCGATGCCGATCAGATCGAGCGGGAAGCAAAGCGCTTGGTCGACACGTATTCCGACCTCATCCTTCGATTGTGCTATTCGGCCCTTGGATCCGCTGACGACGCTCAAGACATCTGCCAGGACACGCTGATCAAGATTCTCCAACGCACTCAACCGTTCGACTCGCTCGAACACGAACGTGCTTGGGTGATCCGAGTCGCACTGAACGCATGTCGCGATATCGGCCGTACGCACGCGAATCACCCGGTTGTCGACCTCGATTCGCTCCCCGATTTCTGCGCACCCGTAACACATACCGAGCAAGAATTCGCGCAACGCGACTGCGCCATTCTTTCCGCTGTCACGGCCCTGCCTCAAGCACAGCGCATCGCCATCTTTTTGCACTACTACGCAGGCATGAGCATCAGGGAAATCGCAGACGCCGTTCACGCGACGCCAGCTGCAACCGCCCAGCACCTTAGCCGCGGACGTGCGTCACTTCGGCTTTCCTTGAAAGGAGACCACAATGACTACGAATTCGAATGACTATCGCCACGCCCTGGAGCACATTTCGTTTACCGATAATGCGAAGCAGCACATGGCAAACTCGATTGCTCAGTCCGTCGCCTCGAGCGATGCGGCGACCGCTCAAAGCAACTTTAATGGCACGCGACGCAAGCCGCGCATCGCCCGCCATCCCGTAAGAACAGTCGCTCGCATTGCCGCTGTAACGGCAGTCCTCGCTATCGTCATTGGAGGCGCTGGCACGGCTATGGCAACAGGCGTCCTGCCGCTTCCTTCTGACATGCTTTCCGACATCTTTGACGGACCTGCTTCTCAAACCGAGATCATCGACCGTATTGGCCGGCCCGTCGGTGCTAGCTGCTCCAACAACGGAGTCACCGTGACCGCCGACGCCATCATGGGCGACAAGGATATGGTTACCATCGCCTATACGCTTACGTTCGACGATCCCGCTGCCCTGAAAAAGCTTTCCGAGCCGGGCGAGAACGGAACTATCGCCGGAAGTGTCGATGGAAACGTATACGTTGATGGCGAGCATGGCGGCCAAGGCCAATCATGGCTCATTGACAAGAACCCCAATGACTCCAGCATTCAATACTTTGCACAGTTCAGCGTTGAATCACCCGGCCTTATGGGCAGGACCGTCCGCACGCATATCAACTCTCTCGTTGTGCCACGTGCTGGCAAAGAGCTTCCCGAGTATAAGAAAATACTTACGGGCCCATGGGATCTTAAGTTCCAGCTGAATTACGAAGATACATCCGTTACGATTCCCGCGCCCAAATCGGTCAACTTTAACGGCACCAAGGCGACGATTCAAGAGGCCACCGTATCCTGCGTTGGCGTTTCAGTCCGCTACAACATAGATCGTTCCATCGAACACGACAACAACAGCGGCAAGATGTCTCAAAACATGGAGGAGTCTATGGATGCCGTTGGCAACATACCCCTCATCGTGACGTTCAAAGACGGTCATGTTGAGGACGCAACCAGCCACAGCGGCTATTTCGCAAATAAACTGGATAACGGCACCACTGATGTCCACAAGACCTGGCCGTTCTCGCAAGTTTGTGACACAGACAAGATTGCAAGCGTACAAATTGGCGATACGGTCATTCCCATGAATTCGTAACGCTACGCGGCTCGTATATGCACCCGGTTCCGCACTTCGCGTCTAAAGATGCGCTGTCATCGAGCAGCGTGAGCGCAAGGCCGCCCGTATGGTCGGCTGGGAACACCTCGTTGCGCTAAAAACCACCACGAAGGGGACAGGCACCTTTGTGGTGGTTTTGCTGACTCGTCCGACCTGTCCCAACGGTTTGTCTCAATCTGTAACAGGTAGGGACCAAATAATCGGTTAGCTGTTACAGATCGAGACAGACCACGGATGCTCAGCCGAAAATCTCAATCTGTAACAGGTAGGAACGATTTTGCCCCTTAGATGTTACAGATTGAGATATTTGACAGCTTGAATCGGCATCGCCTACAGCGCGGCGACGACCTTGTCGCCCATCGTCGTGGTGCCGAGGATCTTATCTGCCGGGGTGTTGACATCGGCGATGTCACGGGTGCGCCAGCCCTCGTCGAGCACGCGCGCCACGGCGCTCTCGATCCACGCGGCTTGCTCGCCCATGTCGAGCGCGTAGGTCAGCAGCATCGCCACCGACAAGATTTGAGCCAGCGGATTGGCCACGCCGAGCCCCGCGATGTCAGGAGCGCTGCCAGCGCTCGGCCCAAACAGCGATACGCCATCATCCAGCGAGGCAGAGGCAAGCATACCGAGCGATCCGGTAATCTGAGCCGCCTCATCGGACAGGATGTCGCCGAACATGTTCTCCGTCACCACGACGTCAAAGTCTGCCGGTCGACTGATGAGCTGCATGGCGGCGTTGTCGACGAGCAGGTCCTCAAGCTCCACGTCGGAGTACTCCTCGTCTTGCACGCGATGCACGATCTCGCGCCACATGCGGCTCGTCTCCAGCACGTTGCGTTTATCAACGCTCGTCACCTTGCCGCGACGTTTGCGCGCCGCCTCAAATGCCTGGCGCGCAATGCGCTCAATCTCGTACTCGCGATACTCCATCACGTCGACCGCACGCTGACCGGCCGCACCCGCAGCGCCCGCGCAGGTCACGGATGCGGGCGCCAAAGTCCCACGGCATGTTGTAGCCCATCGTATCGGGGATGTTCACGACCGTGGCACCGGCCTTTACGGCCGCCTCGATAATGCGCACCAGAAACTCCTGATCGGAGCGGCCGGCATCCTCGGCATAAAACTCAACATCGTCAACGAACTTGCGAGCATGTTTGACGGCATGGATCGCTCACTCAATTGCCCTTTCCTCAGTCATATGGAGCTTGTCGCGCAGGTGACTGGTGCTCACACCCAGCCCTGTATGGATACGGGGCCTCTGGGCCGTTTTGAGCGCCTCTGCAGCCACTTCGATATCCCTGTCGACAGCGCGCGTCAGGCCGCATACCGTGCATCGGTCGCCCGCAATCTTGCCAATCTCCTGTACGGAGCGAAAGTCACCAGGACTCGAGATGGGAAAGCCCGCCTCGATAACGTCCACGTTCATGCGCACCAGCTGGCGGGCGATGAAGAGCTTTTCCTCGGTATTCATGCTGGCGCTCGGCGACTGCTCACCGTCGCACAGGGTGGCGTCAAAGATTGTGATTTTGCGGCTTATATGTTCCTCCTGATTGACCGTTTTATGACAGATGGCTTTCAGGAGAGAGAGAAGGCCTAGAGATAGAAAAATACCCGTGTCGCTCATCACGCCTGAAAGCGGCAGACGATAGCGCACCCGGGTACAACAAATCGTTATAGCGAGATTACAACCCTAGCGCGCTATCCAATCTAGTAGCGCTAGGCCTAGGAGCTGTTGCGTGTTCTTAAACATGTTGGGCTCCCTTCGGCCTCGGGTAGTACTACA
Organism: uncultured Collinsella sp.; assembly: GCA_902490405.1. GTDB lineage: Bacteria > Actinomycetota > Coriobacteriia > Coriobacteriales > Coriobacteriaceae > Collinsella. The sequence continues at coordinate 3,264 of CABUDS010000022.1, read as the reverse complement.
TCGCGCTAAAGTACAACACAAGTAAAACCACCACAAGGGTGCCTGTCCCCTTCGTGGTGGTTTCGTTGACTCAAAAGCAAGAGACCCGGTCCTGCACGAGGCAGAACCGGGTCTCTTTAGCAATGCTTGCTTTGCTCAGGCAGTAACTGTTAGTTACTCAGCCAGGAAGTCGCGCTGGATAGCGGGATCGACCTTGACGCCAGGGCCCATGGTGGAAGACACGGAGATGGACTTGACGTACTTGCCCTTAGCAGAAGAGGGCTTGACGCGCAGGATCTCGGTGTACAGGGCAGCGTAGTTCTCGACGAGCTGCTGCTCAGAGAAGGACTTCTTGCCCAGGGGTACGTGGCAGATGCCGTAGCGGTCGGCGCGGTACTCAACGCGGCCAGCCTTGAGCTCGGAGACCATCTTGGCGACGTCCATGGTCACGGTGCCGAGCTTGGGGTTCGGCATGAGGCCACGGGGACCAAGGATCTTACCGATGCGGCCAACCTTGGCCATCATGTTCGGCGTAGCGATAGCGGCGTCGAAGTTGATCTCGCCCTTCTGAATCTGGGCGACAAGCTCGTCGGAACCGATGATGTCGGCGCCGGCAGCCTCAGCCTCGCGGGCCTTCTCGCCCTCGGCGAAGACGGCAACACGAACGGTCTTGCCGGTGCCGTGGGGCAGGGAGATGGAACCACGGATGTTCTGGTCAGCCTTACGAGTATCGATGCCCAGACGGAAGTGGGCCTCGACGGTCTCGTCGAACTTGGCGGTGTCGAGCTCCTTAATGAGCTTGGCAGCCTGAAGGGGGGTGTAGAGCGTGGCGCGATCGATCTTCTCGGCAGCGGCGTTATAGCTCTTACCATGCTTAGCCATGTGCATTACCTCCTGTGGTTAAACGGGCGTGAGCCCTCCCACATCGTATCGTGTGCCCTATTGCACACATTTAACGGGCGCCCAGGTCGGAGCACCCGTCGTTACCATAAGAAATCGCTACTCAGCGATGGTGACGCCCATGGAACGGGCGGTACCGGCGATGATCTTCTTGGCGGCGTCAATGTCGTTGGCATTGAGGTCCGGCATCTTGATCTCGGCGATCTTGGTGAGCTGCTCCTGGGAGAGCTGACCAACCTTGTCGGCCTGGGGCTTAGCGGAACCAGACTTGAGGTTCAGCTCCTTCTTGATGAGGTGAGCCGCCGGCGGGGTCTTGGTGATGAAGGAGAAGGACTTATCCTCGTAGACAGAGATCTCAACGGGGATGATGTCGCCCTTCTTGTCCTGCGTCTCGGCGTTAAAGGCCTGGCAGAACTGCATGATGTTCACGCCAGCAGCGCCCAGAGCGGGGCCGACGGGAGGAGCGGGGTTAGCTGCACCAGCAGGAATCTGGAGCTTAATGACGTTGGCAACCTTCTTCTCAGCCATGGTCATTCCTTTCGAATCACGAGTGTGAAGTACTTGCTATATCGTAAGCACGCACGTGTTAGAAGCACTCCTGAGATGAGCAGTCACAGAAGAAGCACGCTCGCGCGAACGGACGAAAACTTAAGCGATGACAGCGACCTGGTTAAAGTCGAGCTCGACCGGCGTCTCGCGGCCAAAGATCATCAGCGTGACCTTGAGCTTGCCAGCCTCGGTGTTAACCTCGGAGACCTTGCCATCAAAGTCGGTAAGCGGGCCATCGGTGACGCGGACGGACGTGCCGACCTGAATATCAACCGAGGTGCGCTTGGGCGAATCGCCCTTACCGGGACGACGAGTCATCTTGTTGTACTCGTCGCGGGAAAGCGGAGCGGGCTTGCCGTTGCCGCCTAGGAAACCGGTGACGCCGGGCGTGTTGCGAACACACGTCCACGCATCGTCATCCATCTCCATGCGAACCAGGACATAACCCGGAAAGATCTTAGAATCCTTGGTCTCGCGCTTGCCACCCTCTTTGATCTCGGTGACGCGCTCCATAGGAATCTCGATATCAAAGATACGGTCCTGCATGCCCATGGTCTCGATACGATGCTCGAGATCGGACTTAACGCGGTTCTCGTATCCAGAGTAAGTGTGAACGACGTACCAACGCTTAGACATGGTTTAGCCCCTCAATCCAGAGAACAGAGCAAGAGCCTCGCCAAAGCCAGCATCGAGCAGAGCGATGACGACGCCGACGACGATCAGAGAAGCGCAAACGACGACCGAGTAGTTCACGAGTTCCTTCTTATCGGGCCACGTGACACGCTTCATCTCGGACTTCACCGAAGCGAAATACTTCTTGGTGCGGGCGAAGAAACCAGGCTTCTCGTTCTTCTTGGGCTTCGCAGCCTTCTCGTTCTTCTTGGCAACGGCCTTCTTGGCCTCAACCTTGGAGTTGGCGGCAGCGTTATTGGCAGGTGCCGGCTGCTGAGCCTTCTTCTTGTTCTTCTTGTTGGCCATTTGGGTTACCTCCGCGCAATGCGCTTATACATGAGTAAACCGTAAGCCCCCAATTGGGAGCTTACGGAATAATGACTGGCACGCCAGGAAGGACTCGAACCCTCAACACTCGGTTTTGGAGACCGATGCTCTACCAATTGAACTACTGGCGTATGTGACTACAGACTAGCGAGTCTCTTTGTGCAGCGTGTGGTGACGGCACCAGGGGCAATACTTCTTGATCTCCATACGATCAGGCATGTTCGCCTTGTTCTTGGTGGTCGTATAGTTGCGGCGCTTGCACTCAGTGCACGCAAGAGTAACTAGAGTACGCATGTATCCTGAACCTTTCATATCCGCCCCGTACGGGCACGAGATGGTACTTTATCAGCTCTATGTAAGTGCTGTCAATGAAAACCTCGAATCAATTGGTTCTCGGTGGATCCATTCATATTTGGAACACATCAATGGAGCCAGCGAGATCTAATCGACGGTGCACCAGAACCATTATCGATCCTCTCGACACCAGCAACGGCACAATAACCATTGCAGAAAAGAACCCGGCACCCATATAAGTGCCGGGTTCTCTAAGTCAGCTATATCAGAGAGCTAATTTACTCAATGATCGTGGAGACGATGCCCGAACCGACGGTGTGGCCACCCTCGCGGATAGCGAAGCGCAGGCCCTCCTCCATGGCGATCGGGTGGATGAGGTCGCCCTCGATGGTGATGTGGTCACCAGGCATAGCCATCTCGGTGCCCTCGGGGAGCTTGACCGTACCGGTAACGTCGGTGGTACGGAAGTAGAACTGAGGACGATAACCATCGAAGAACGGGGTGTGACGGCAGCCCTCCTCCTGGGTGAGAACGTAGATCTCG
>CABUDS010000021.1 GCA_902490405.1 uncultured Collinsella sp. | reverse complement strand
GCCTCGAGCGCCTTCCAAGCGGCAGTCGACGTAGCATCGATAGGTGCGGCAACAGTTGCCATAGAGTCCTCCTCAGCATACGAGCGCATACCTCCATGCGCCCGGATAATCAGATGCCCCTATTCTAACGCAGGTCAAGACTACAATCAGCGAGCGTTATCAATCCGCCCCTAAACGGCGACCGACCAAAAACGGACAGGTTTACTTTGACAGGTCAAACGCTTTACCTACCAAAATAAACCTGTCCCTTCCTGGCAGGTATTATGCCGCGGCGCACACGCTACCAAGCAGCTCGCGCAAGGGAGACCCGATGCCCTCCAGCAGCTCGGGCGCGATGATGGCAAAAACGGGAGCCTCGCCGGCTCCCACCGTAGCGGGCACCTTGCCCTCCGAGACAATGCATCCATAGGGGACAAAACCGTCCTCACCGGCATCGAGCGCCGCCATGCGGCGGGCGAGCTCGCGCGCAAAGCCGGCTGTATCGGCATCACCGATCGCCAGGACAAAGTCCACGCCCTCGTCGGTCGCCAGGGCCACGGCCTCGTTGACCAGCTCGCCTCCCCCATCGCCTCCAACCGAGCCACAGCGAAAGAGCACGCGCTCGAGCAGGGCCCGGTCGAGCGAGCCGAGCGCCGCCGAAACGAGCTCATCACGCGTGTGCTTGTCACCACCCAGCACAACCAGCGCCTTGGTGCCACCGTAGTGAGCGACCAATCGTCCGCACCAGCGAGCCACGTCTCCATCCGCAACAAGGCGCGTCGGCATACCAAACCCATAATTGACCATCTTTCCCACAACCCTTCCGTGCGTATAGGCGGTATCAATCGTTAGACCCATGCTACGAAGCGAGGTTTTCCGAGCTGTTTCGCACTCTTTAGAGCTGCGTTAAAACCCGATGCAGCCGCACGACCATACCTACCAAAACAAACCAGTCCCTTTTTGGCAGGTTTTGACGGTGTCCGCGCAAGCGGGTATTATCGAACAGGTATTCGATAAGAACATGTGTTTGATGGGAGGGATCACGTGGAGCACGAGCAGCATACCTATATCTGCATCGACCTTAAGACGTTCTACGCCAGCGTCGAGTGTGTCGACCGCGGGCTCGACCCACTCACCACGTGCTTGGTCGTTGCCGACGAATCGCGCGGACGCACGACTATCTGCCTCGCCATCACGCAGGCCATGAAGGACCTCGGGATACACAATCGCTGCCGCCTATTTGAGATTCCCGATGGCATCGACTACATCACGGCCGTACCGCGCATGCAGCATTACATGGAGGTGTCGGCGAAAATCTACGGTATCTATCTGGAATACGTCAGCCCCCAGGACGTGCACGTCTACTCCATCGATGAGTGCTTTATCGACGTGACGCCCTATCTGGACCTCTATCACACAGATGCGGAAGGGTTCGCCTGCACGCTGCGCGACGAGGTCCTCGCGCGCACCGGCATCACGGCGACGGTCGGCATCGGCCCCAACCTATTCCAGGCCAAGGTAGCGCTCGACATTACCGCCAAGCACGTACCCAGCCGCATCGGCATACTCGACGACGAGACCTTTCGCAAGGAGATCTGGCCCCATCGTCCCATCACCGATATCTGGGGCATCGGTCCCGGCGTGGCAGCCCGCCTCGAGAAATACGGCGTCTACGATCTGATGGGCGTCGCGGCGCTCGACGAAAACCTGCTTTACGACGAGCTCGGCGTCAATGCCGAATATCTCATCGACCATGCCTTCGGGCGCGAGCCGACAACCATCGCCGATATCCAAGTCTATCGCCCGCAAGCAACTTCGACCACCACAGGACAGGTGCTCTCGAAGGGTTATGCCTACGAACAGGCCTATACCGTCTTGCGCGAGATGGTCGACAACGCCGTTTTAGACTTGGTCGATAAGCACGTGGTCTGCGACAGCATCTCGCTCTTTGTGGGCTACGCGAGCGAACGCGCCGACATACGCCGCCTCGACGCCAGCGGTACAGCGCAGTATGTGGACGGATGCGGGCACCTGCGCTCGAGCACATCGAGTATCGAACCCACCGCAACCGCCGGCCCCGAGCTCGCGCCCCGTGCGCCCAAGCCCGTCCAGCGCGATGACGAACGGCGTCGCCTGGTGCGCGAAGCGCAGGCAATCGATGGCATCTTTGTGGGAGAGCATGGCGGCAAACCGCGCGGTGGCTATGCCGCACTCTTTGCGCACTCTAACGCCTCGCGAAAGCTGCCCGAGCGCACCAATTCGTTTAAGAAGATCATGGGCTATTTCGATGAGCTCTGGGCGCAGACTGTCGATCCCAAACGACCGGTCAAGCGCATCAACCTGGGATTTGGCAACCTCATGCCCGAGGAATTTGCCACCATCGATCTGTTCAGCGATATCGAGGCCGATGAGCGCGAGCGCGAGCTGGCCCGTGCCGTGCTGGCTGTAAAAGGCAAATACGGCAAGAACGCGCTGGTTAAGGGACTGAGCTTTACCGCCGGCGCCACCGCACGCGAACGCAACGATCAGGTAGGAGGGCACCGTGCCTAAGCCCCAACAGCAGCCGATGCGGCCACCGACACCTTTTGAACGCCTAGCGGACCCCGAGGGAAGACGTCGCTCCGCCGACCCCAAGCTCACCGCTAACGGCGCCGTCCGTGCCGGCCGTGCCGCGCAGTTTATGCCCTTTGCCGCCCTCACGGGATATTACGAACTCGTGCGCAAGCAAGAGATCACCGCCGAACCAAAATGTGAACTCACGGAAGAAAAAGCCCTCGAGCTTTCGAAAAAGCTCGAGGGCCTCAAACGTGGCGACCTAGTCCGCGTCACCTATTACGATACGTACGGCTATCGCTCCCGCACCGGCATCCTCGACGAGGTACTCCCTGCCTTCAAGCTCCTCAAGCTCAAAGACATCGCCATCGATTTCGATGACATTCTTGACATCGAACTGCGCGGACGAGCCTAGACAAGGAAGTGCATCCAAGGCGGCGCTTACAGCGTCATGACGTAGTAACCCGCATCCTTCACGGCCGCCACGAGAGCACCGCGATCGATTGGCCGCTTGGAGCGCACGCGCGCCGTGTGGTCCGCGTACGTTACCGTTGCCCACACACCATTCAGCGCATTGAGGGCATTGGCCACATTCTGAGCGCAGCCATCGCAGCTCATGCCGCCGATGAGCAGCTCATCGCTATAGGGGTAGTGGGACGGATCGGTATCCGCAACCACTACCTTCTTGGCCTTCTTACCGCTCGTGCCATCGCTGCAGCAGCTCTTTCCGTGTGTCGAAGCGACAATACGCCGCAGGCCAAAGAACATGCCGACGACAATCGCGGCAAGCACGATGATATTTGCAGGGCTTAGCAAGTCTTCCATGCGATCCCCTTTCTCCAAACTCTTATACCTATACCCCCATGGGGTGTTCCCATCTTACTCCAAACTCGTGTCGGTTCGGTCAATTAGTTTCCCGCTTCAAACTTTTTTGTTGACCTTGGCTTACTTTCGTGTATAAGTTTTCCTAGGCTAACAACTGAGGACCCGAAAGGAGCATCGTGACTCGAACCATTGACATCCCAACATACCAAACGGCTGTCGTGCGCAACTGCTCCCCTACGCTCGCAGGTATCAAGCCGGCCTCGCTCTTTACCTATCCCGGCGTTTACGCCAACCAAGGCGGAAAACCCGGCGCCGCCCATATCGAAGAGCGACGCTCTCGCCTGCTCGCGGTCATTGCCCAATGCAACCGCGAGCTCCAGCCACTCGGGATCCATATGAGCGTTTTGGTCTGGCGCCCCTGCGGAGCGCTCATCTATGTGTACCGCCCTGCGGACCTCATGCGATACCTCTCCGACCCCCGCGCCACGACGGCGCTTACCGCCGAAGGTTACGATGTCCACAACCTGCCCGCATCCCTGGTGCATCTCGCCGCGCGCATCACGCTGGCAAGCAGCAATGCCGCAGAAAGCGCCTATGACAGCAGCGTCTGCGCACTCGCGCGAAATAGGCACTGCGATACGGGGTGCATGTGCGAGTTCCCCCACGAAATTGGCTATTTTTTGGGCTATCCCTACGAAGATGTCCATCAGTTTATCGTCCAGCACGGCGAAAACTATAAGGTCTTTGGCGCATGGAAGGTATACACAAACGTTGAGCAGGCGCTCACGACCTTCGATTCCTATCGCGCATGCACGCAATACCTTACGTACATCTATCAACAGGGCTGCACCCTGGGACAACTTGTCCAGGCAACCCGATAGAGCATACAAAACGCGGCCGCACGCCGCACAACCGAAAGGAAAACATATGAGCAAGATCGCCGTCGTCTATTGGAGTGGCACGGGCAATACCGAGGCCATGGCAAACCTCGTCGCCGAAGGCGCCACGTCCGCGGGTGCCGAGACTGAGGTCATCCCCTGCGCCGACTTCTCTGCCGACAGGGCCGCCGACTACGACGCCTTCGCCTTCGGCTGCCCCGCCATGGGCTCCGAGGAACTCGAGTACGATGAGTTCCAGCCGATGTGGGACGAGGTCAAGGAGGTTCTCGGCGACAAGAAGGTCGTCCTCTTTGGCTCCTATTCGTGGGCCGAGGGCGAGTGGATGGACAACTGGAAGGCCGACGCCGACGAGGCGGGCGTCAACGTCGTCGATTCCGTCATCTGCTACGACGCCCCCGACGATGAGGGCGAGACGGCCTGCAGGGCCCTGGGAGCGGAGCTGGCCTAACGAAGCCGTCAGAAAGTCGCAAGGCAACTGACAGCCGTGCACTGCACAACAACAGTCGCTCATGCCCAAACAAAAACGGGGGCCGGATACTATCCGGTCCCCGTTTGTTATATCGACAACCTCGACGCGCCGCTACGAGATATTTCCCAAGAACGCCTTGGTGCGCTCGCTCTTGGGGTGGTCGAAGACCTCGCTCGGCGTACCCTCTTCCACGATAACGCCGCCGTCCATAAAGACGACGCGGTCGGCGACGTCGCGGGCAAAGCCCATCTCATGCGTCACGACGATCATGGTCATACCGTCACGTGCAAGATCGCGCATAACGCCAAGAACGTCGCGAACCAGCTCGGGGTCGAGCGCCGACGTGGCCTCGTCAAAGAGCATGACGTGAGGGTTCATCGACAGGGCGCGGGCGATCGCCACGCGCTGCTGCTGACCGCCCGAGAGCTGGCTCGGCATAAAGTCGATGCGCTCGGCAAGACCGACCTTGGTCAGCTCCTCGATAGCGATTTTCTCGGCCTCTTCCTTGCTGCGCTTGAGCACCTTTTGCTGCGCAAGCATGACGTTCTTTTTGACCGACAGGTGCGGGAACAAATTGAACTGCTGGAACACCATACCCAGATGCGTACGTACCTTGTTAAGGTCGACGCCCTTGGCGCAAACGTCCACGCCCTCAACGACGATCGAGCCGCTCGTGGGATGCTCCAGACGATTGATGCAGCGAAGCATCGTCGACTTGCCCGAGCCCGAAGGACCCAGGACTACGACGACCTCGCCCTTGTGCACATCCAGATCGATGTCGCGCAGGACCACGTTATCGCCGAAGGCCTTCTGGAGGTTCTTGATGCTGACGACGACCTCGTTCGAGTTATTGGTTTCGCTCATGATAGGACCTCCTTACAGACCGGCGATGTGGTCGGCGGGCGTCGCGACGACCTGTCCAGCGCTCTTGGCGGGACGCTTCTTCTTGGTTTCGGCCGTCCCCAGAAGCCTCGCCTCAAGACCGCTCACCAAGCGAGCAAGCGGCAGGGTGATGACCAGGTAGAACAGCGCGGCAACCACATATGGCGTAATGGAACCCGTCGTGGCCACAATGGTACGGGCGTTCATGACGATCTCGACCACGCCCACGGCCGCGAGCAGCGACGTATCCTTGTAAAGCAGGATAAACTCGCTGGTCAGCGTAGGCAGGACATTGCGGAACGTCTGCGGAATCATAACGTAGAGCAGCGTCTGGAAGGCGTTCATGCCCAGCGAGCGCGCGGCCTCGTTCTGGCCCTTGGGGATCGACTGAATACCGGCGCGGAAGATCTCGCACAGGTAGGCGGACGAGTTCATGGCCATGACGATGACGCCCAGCACATAATCGTCAACCTTGACGCCGGCCAGCGGCAGGCCAAAGAACGCGATGTAGATCTGCAGGAACGCCGGCGTACCGCGGATGATATTCACATAGATGCCGGCAAGGCAACGCAGGATGCGCGACTTGGAGATGCGCATGAGTGACAAGGCAAAGCCAAAGGGAATGGCCAACGGAAATGCCACGAGCACGATCGAGAGCGACATGAGGAAGCCTTTGAATACGATCGGCAGGCTCTGAACCAAAATGACCGGGTTCAGGAACAGGCGAAGGAACATGTTGGAATTCCATGCCTCGACCCACGGCTGCTCCTTAAGGTCGGCCAGGAAGTTATCGAATGCCGTCACGCCCTTAATCTCGACGGAAGGAATCTTGGAGATCTTCTTGGTTGAACCGTCAGCCAACGTGTAGGTGCCGCTAAAAGCCTCGTCGCCGCCCTCGACGGGGAAGGTCACGCCGTAGACCTCGACACGGAAATAGCCGCCGGCCGGAGCCGTCTCGCCAAAATCGATCTTGAGCGTCTGGCCGTCGACCTTGCACGTAGGCTTCATGGGCGTACGGTCCATGAGATCCTCGCCCGAGAGCATCGTCAATCGCGTGTCATCGGTACCAAACGTCGTGCCGTCGACAAACGTCAGCGATAGACCGCTCAGCTCCTCGTCGGCATCGGCCTGAACTTCCCAGGTAATGCGCGTCTCGGTGCCGCCGACCACAGCGCTGCCCGAACCGGTGTTGGGTCGGGCAGTAATCTTTGCGGTCTCAAGCGCCTGGGCGGTCGTGGGCGCATATGCCCCCGCGCACACCAGCGCGAGCGCCACGGCCATGACGCAGGCTAGCTTTTGGAGCAAGGCGGGCAGTGGAAAACGCTGCTCCGTGGCCCCTTTGTTCAGTCGAGACAAGGTGGCTCCTATCGTAGAAGTTGCCGGCAAAACGAGACGGAAACGCTCTCCGTCAAGAGAAGCGCAAAGGCCCTCTCCGCAAAATGGAAAGGGCCCGCGCGCAATCAAGTGACTATTTTACTTGATGTTGTACTTAGCCATGAGGGCGTCAACGGTACCGTCGTCGGTCAGGTCCTTGATGGCCTGGTTGATGTCGTCCTTGAGCTTGGTGTTGCCCTGGTTGATGGCGATGGCGTACTCCTCGCCGGTGCTGACCTGCTTGATGGTCTGGCAGGTGTTGAACTGCTCGGCGGTCAGCTGGCTGGCAACGGAGCGGTTGGTGACTACGGCATCGCCCTTATCGGACTGCAGGGCGCTGAAGCACTCGGTGGCGTCCTTGTAGGGGACGATCTTGGCCTTAGGGAAGTTCTCCTGGGCAAAGGCCTCGGCGGTCGATCCAGACTGGACGATGATGGTAGCGTCGGCGTTGTTGAGCTTCTCGCTGTAGTTGTCGGCCGTGATGTCGGTGTTATCGACCTTGGTCACGATAGCCTGATCGTCCATGTAGTAGGAATCGGAGAAAGTGACTTCCTTCTCACGCTCGGGCGTGTCGGTGATAGCCGCGATGGAAACGTCATACTTGGCGCCCGAAGCAACGCCGGGGACGAGCGTGTCGAAGTCGTTGTTGACGTACTCGACATCCAGACCCAGCTTGTCACCGATAGCCTTGATAAGCTCAAGGTCAAAGCCCTGATAATCGCCGTTGTCATCCTTGTACTCAAACGGAGCGTACTCGGCAGAGGTGCCAACGGTCAGCGTACCGTCCTTGACGAGCGCGTACTCCTTGGAGCCGTCGACCTTCTCGACCTTAGCGTCGTCAGAGCTGCTGGAACCGGCATCAGAACCAGAGGTGGCGTTGGACGAGCCGCAGCCCGTCAGTGCGAGGGCGAGTGCCATGGCGCCCGTGGCGGCAAATGCGCCAAGCTTCTTCAGCTTCATAATCAGTCTCCTTCCGGTGACCCCGTTTGATTCAGAGGTCTGCAAAAACTGTTGGATATTATGCGCCCGTTTGGAAGAATCCGCAATTAGAAAACTGATTGAAACAAACCCATAACGTGAATGGAACACTCCACTTTATGACAGTCATTACTGCTGCAATGACCTTAACAGTTTGATTTCAGCCGCATAACCTGCAAGTTCGTTCGGTGTCTCCAAAATGAATGGCAATGCGCGCAAGCGGCCATTCGATACAATATTCTGCATAACCTGCATACCGCCGCCAAACTCCTCGCTGCCAAGGTAGCCCTTGCCGATGCACTCGTGACGATCTTTATGGGCACCACTGGGGTTCTTCGAATCGTTGATGTGTACGGCACGCAAGCGGTCGATACCCACCACGCGGTCGAACTCGTCGAGTACGCCGTCCAGATCATGGATGATGTCGTAGCCGGCATCGCTCACATGGCAGGTGTCCAGACACACGCCCAGCTTGTCCGATAGCTCTGGACGCCTGGCGGCAGCACCCTCGATAATGCGCGCCAGCTCTTCAAAGCTACGGCCCACCTCGGTACCCTTTCCCGCCATGGTCTCGAGCAGCACCGTCGTCTGCTGGCCCTCAAACATCACCTGGCACAGGGCGTCGACGATCATCTGAATGCCGGCGTCGGAGCCCTGCCCCACATGCGCGCCGGGGTGGAAGTTGTAGTAGTTGCCGGGCAGTGCTTCCAGACGCTGCAAGTCCTCGGCCATTGCCTCCAAGGCGAACTCGCGCGCCCGCTCTTTAGCCGAACAGGGGTTATAGGTATACGGAGCATGAGCCACAAGCGGGCCAAAATCGTTTTGCTCCATAAGCTCGCGCAGGGCCGCCACATCATCCATATCAAGGTCTTTCGCCTTGCCGCCGCGCGGGTTGCGCGTGAAGAACGCAAAGGTATTGGCGCCAATGGACAGCGCCGTCTCCCCCATCGCCCGATAGCCCTTCGTCGTCGAAAGATGACACCCAATCGTTAGCATCTCCAGCTCCCCCTCATCAGTTGCGGTGAAATAGTTCCTGTCGATGCCCTATTCTGCCGCAAACAGGAACTATTCCACCGCAAGTTATAAAAGGGTCATGAGGAGCGCGTTTTGCCGAAGACCTTAAGCACCGCCGTCACGGGGCCAGGCTGGAAACGTCGGCGCACATCGTCGAGACGCTCGGGAATATCGATGTGTTGCGGGCAGTGACGCGCGCATTTGCCGCATTTAACGCAGTTGCTCACCAACTTGGGCTCGCTCGTCCGCACCGCGCTCGCCGTAAAATACTGCGATAGACCCGTAAACCAGCTGTGCGCATAGCTTGCATTGTAGGCGGCAAAACACCCAGGGATATTGATGCCTTTGGGACACGGCATGCAGTAGCCGCATCCCGTACAAGGCACGCGATTCGATTTTTCAAATTCCGTCAGCACGCGCGCAATGGTATCGAGCTGAGCGCCCGTCATCGAATCCGGCAGGGCTCGGTCGGCCAGCGCCGCGTTCTCATCCACTTGCGCGGTATCGGTCATGCCCGAAAGCAGCATCGTGACCTGAGGATGGTTCCACACCCACGAAAGCCCCCAGGCGGCAGGAGTGCGCAGGCGCGGGTCATGGGCGCCATCGAGCACGGCGCGGGCCCGCGGCGGCAGCTTGCCCGCCAAACGCCCGCCCAACAGCGGCTCCATCACAAACACCGCGAGCCCGCGCTCGGCGGCTGCCATGAGTCCCGCCGTCCCCGCTTGGTAGCGCTCTCCAGCGTAGTTGTACTGGATCTGGCAAAAATCCCAGTCATACGCGTCAAGCATCGTCAGGAAATCCGCGGCGCTGCCGTGATACGAAAAACCAATCTGGCGAATGCGCCCCGCCGCCTTTTGACGCGCAATCCAGTCCTCGATGCCCAACGCCACCACGCGCTCCCACTGGGCGGGCGAGGTGATGTTGTGCATAAGGTAGTAGTCGATATGGTCGGTCCGCAAACGGTGCAGTTGCTCGTCAAAAAAGCGGTCGAAGTCCTCCGCACATTTGCACGAAGCGTGCGGCAACTTAGTCGCCAGCAACACCCGGTCGCGCAGCCCCAAGCGCTCAAGTGAGGCGCCCACGCTTGCCTCGTTACCGGGATAGAGATACGCGGTATCCAGATAATTGATCCCCTGCTCCACCGCATGGGAAATGATGGCGTCGGCTGCCTTCGCGTCCGGATGGCCCGGCGCACCGGGAAACCTCATGCAGCCCAGACCGAGAGCGGATATTCGGTTACCACTTTTGGGGTCAACGCGGTATTGCACGGCCCCTCCCTTCGCCATCAGCACCCCGGCACGGCGAAACACAACGGTCACGCGGCCGAAACATCATGGAATCGCAATCGAGAACGTATCGTAACGCAGCAGAAATCGAGCCGTCACGCCAGCGCTTTAACATCAGCAAAAAGCCCGATGAAAGGAGCCACCCATGCCCGCGCTCGACCTTCGGAACCTCGCATCCCAGCTCAAAAGCACCGATTATCGCTGGGTCGACCTCACCCACACGCTCTCGTGCGACACCCCACACTGGTTTGGCTTTAAGCCGTGAGTTCCCATGCGTTTGTTCTTCTAAATACCGCTATCCCGAGCACGCAACACGCTCCGGTAAAACCAGAGTTGAGGCTAACTTTAGGACCCCACGATCTCGTCTTCATCATCACGGCAAAGGACGACGCCGGCGCTTCCCAGCGCAGCGACAGCAATCAGGGCCCCCACAACGATAGGAGCAGCTCCGCACAAGCCCTGCATGCCCGCGACAAGCGCGGCTGTAGGACCAAGACAACCCAGTGCAAGTGCGACGGCGGCAATAGCGATATCTCGAGCGTTCATGAGACCACTTCCTCCACAGGAAAGACCTTGCTTCTCATGACTTAGTGTGCCCCGCTCCCATATGCGCGGCGTACTGCCACGGTAAGCGCTCTGTTAACTCAAGCACGCTCAAAAAACGGGCGTCCTTACGTTGCCCAAAAGCTCGGTAAAGACGCCCATCCGCCAAATATCCGTAATGCAGAAAAATTACCAACCGGTGTAGTAGTCGGTGGTTCCGGCAGCGCAGCCGGAGTCATAGACCTTGCACTCGCCCTTGGAACCGGTAAACGTGGAGCCTTGGGCCTTATCGCCCGCGGCAACGACGTAGTAACCATCGGAATCGCGCCAAAAGCCCTCGGAATCCTGCGTCCACTCGCCCGTGCGGTGATGGTAGAGCACGTTGCTGCTGTAATAGGTCTCGCGGCGGCCGTTATAGTTATTGACGCCGCTCAAGCGCGTCAGACCCGAGCCGTTCGCGTAATACGCAGCAGACGTGTAAGACGGGCTGGAGCCGTCGTTGCAATACGAAGCCTGGGCGGCCGCGGCCTCGGCCTCGGCGGCCTCAAACTCAAGCGCCTCACGCTTGGCATCCTCGAGCGTGGCGCGAAGCTCATCGAGCTCGGTCGACTTGGCATCGACCTCCCCCATCGTCAACAGGCTACCCGCACCGTCGATGCAACCCTGCAACACAGCGCGCTCGTCATCGGTAGCATAGTCGCCATACATATTCATAATGATCTGAGCGCGCATCTCCAGGGAATCGCGCTTGGCCCCCATCGAGGCGTTCCACTCCTGCATGGAGCCATAACCGTCGCCGCGGTAGTCGACGGGCTGCATCAGCGTCGCCTCGGACGGCGTGGATCCGACCGTATCGGATAGTGTTACCGCGTGGGCATCGGTTGCGCCGGCGCCCGTCAAAAGCGCCACGGTCAGAGCGGCGGAAAGGGCGGCGGCTTTCGGTTTTCGTGAATCGATCCTCATGTAGCTGGAAACCTCCGTAGTGCGTTTTTGCTGCGTTTGAGCTGCGTGTGATTCGATCGCGCTGCATAGTACCTCGAGCAAATCGCGACCTGCGGTTTTACTCAAAAGGCGCACGTCAATTGCGTAAAACTCACATCCTCTCAACAGGAGTTTTCCACAACTCGAATGCATAAAGCGTGTCAAAAACCCTGTTTTTGCACCCTCTCTATGCAAAAAAGGCGCCTGTGCAACCATTGTTCGCACAGGCGCCTTGAGCAGGCATTTTATGCAGTTATACCTATCGAGTCGCAAGGGGTCCTTGCACAAGTCGCCTTACTCGTCCAGCGCGGCGAAGGCCTGCTTCAAATCCCAAATGATATCCTCGGCGTTCTCGGTACCGATGGAAAGACGGATCGTGGAGGGCGTGATGTTCTGCTCGGCGAGCTCCTCGGCAGAGAGCTGAGAGTGCGTAGTCGTAGCCGGGTGTACGACGAGCGACTTGACGTCGGCCACGTTGGCGAGCAGCGAGAACACCTGCAAGTGGTCGATGAACTTCCATGCAGCCTCCTGGCCGCCCTTGATCTCGAAGGTGAAGATCGAGGCACCGCCGTTGGGGAAATACTGCTTGTAAAGCTCATGATCGGGGTGCTCAGGCAGGCTCGGGTGGTTCACCTTGGCGACGTGGCTGTCACCAGCCAGGAACTCAACGACCTTCTTGGTGTTCTCGACATGGCGGTCGACGCGCAGCGACAGGGTCTCGGTGCCCTGAAGCAGAACCCAGGCGTTAAACGGGCTAATGCAGGCGCCCTCGTCACGCAGCAGAATGGCGCGGACATAGGTCGCGAAGGCGGCGGGGCCGGCAGCCTCGGCAAACGAAACACCATGGTAGGAGGGGTTGGGCTCGGCGATCTGCGCGTACTTTCCGCTCGCCTTCCAATCGAAGTTACCGCCGTCGACGATCACGCCGCCCAGCGAGGTGCCGTGGCCGCCGATGAACTTGGTTGCGGAATGAACGACGATGTTGGCACCATGCTCCAGCGGACGGAACAGATACGGGGTGCCGAAAGTGTTGTCGACGACAACCGGCAGACCGTGCTTCTTGGCGATCTCGGAGATGGCGTCGATGTTGGGGATGTCAGAGTTGGGGTTGCCGAGCGTCTCGAGATAGATGACCGTGGTATTGTCCTTGATGGCACCCTCAACCTCTTCCAGGTTGTGGGCATCGACAAACGTGGTCTCGACGCCAAACTGGGAGAGCGTATGCTCGAGCAGGTTGTAGGAACCGCCGTAGATGGTCTTCTGAGCCACCACGTGGTCACCAGCCTGGGCAAGAGCCTGCAGGGTATAGGTGATGGCAGCGGCACCGGAGGCGACGGCAAGACCGGCCACGCCACCCTCGAGCGCGGCGATACGGTCCTCAAAGACGCCCTGGGTGGAGTTGGTCAGACGGCCGTAGATGTTACCGGCGTCGGCAAGACCAAAGCGATCGGCGGCGTGCTGGGAGTTGCGGAACACATAGCTCGTGGTCTGGTAGATAGGCACGGCGCGGGAGTCGGATGCGGGGTCGGCGCTCTCCTGGCCAACATGAAGCTGCAGGGTATCGAAACCAAAGGTGTGCTCGGGGTTGTTGATGAACTGGCTCATGATGATCTCCTTGATCGAACGAAAGTAAATAAAAAAGAGAGAAGTAAGTCGCTGTCTCCTGATCACGCCGACGGGCGCAAACAGGAGCCCGGCATTCGTCTTGGTAAGCAGTTCATATGCGGTCCTCCTTTTGACATCCCGGTTCCGTGGTCGGCTTAATTACCTACCGCCTTTGTGTGTTTTGAATAGTACGAGCATTGTTTCGCTCGGTCAATCACTTAAAAGCGCTAACCTGTTATCGGTTTTTTAGATAGCTATCGAAAGGACGGGCACCGATGACACTCCAGCAGCTTCGTTTTCTTATCGCCGTGGCAGAGTCCGGCTCAATCAACGCCGCAGCTCAGCGCCTCTATACCGCTCAGTCCAACATCTCAAACGCCGTCAAAAGCCTAGAACAAGAGCTCCATCTGGAGATCTTTACGCGCTCCAGCCGCGGCGTCACGCTCACCAACGACGGCACCGAGCTTTTGGGCTATGCGCGCCAGGTCGTAGAGCAGGCCGACATGCTCGAGGCACGCTACGAGGACGGTGGCACCCCGCAAGCCCGCCTCGCCATTTCCGCCCAGCACTACGCCTTTTCGGTCGAGGCCTTTGTCAACGTAATCGAGCGCTGCCGCGACAGCAAGTTCGAGTTCATCATGCGCGAGACCACCACATCGCAGATCATCGATGACGTCCGTGCGTTTCGCAGCGATATCGGCATTCTGTATCTGGATGACTTTAACGCCCGCGTTCTGCAGAAGGCCTTCGCCGATGCCCGCGCAAGCTTCCATCCCCTATTCGACGCGACGGTCCACGTCTTCGTTAGCGAGCGCCACCCGCTCGCACGCCGCCCGCAGCTGTCCCTTGCCGACCTCACGCCCTATACGCGCTACAGCTTTGAGCAGGGAACCTCAAACTCCTTCTATTACGCCGAGGAACCTTTTAGCTATATCCCTTGCGACCGCAACATACGAATCTCGGACCGCGGAACACTTACTAACTTACTTATCACGTCGAACGGTTACACCCTGTCGACCGGTGTCCTCTCCAATGAAATGCAATGGGGCATGGCATCGATCCCGCTAGCAGACGCCCCAACGATGCACGTTGGCTACATCATGCACGACGAGCGCAAGCCCTCTCTCCTCTTGCAGCAATACCTCGACGAGCTCAACCGCATCATCCATGCCAACTAACAGTCGGAAGACGGGGTAGAAATCGTAGATTGCTGGCCCTCGGCGGGCATGGCGCTACAATGGTCACTCACATGAAATGCACTCAACGAAAGGAAGCCCGTGAAGGTCATCATCTACACCGACGGCTCGGCCCGATCAAATCCGGGACGCGGCGGCTACGGCGCCGTGCTCAAATACACCAACCCCGCCGGCAAGACCTTCACCTCCGAGCTTTCGCGCGGCTACGCCAAGACCACCAACAACCGCATGGAACTCATGGCGGTCATCGTGGCGCTCGAGGCACTCAACCGCCCCTGCGAGGTCGAAGTCCATTCTGATTCGCAGTACGTCGTCAACGCCTTTAACAAGCATTGGATCGACGGCTGGAAAAAGCGCGGATGGAAAACCGCCAACAAGCAACCCGTCAAGAACCGCGACCTGTGGGAGCGCCTACTCACCGCCAAAAGCAAGCACAAGGTTGAGTTCATCTGGGTTAAGGGTCACGCCGGTCACGAGCTCAACGAGCGCTGCGATGAGCTCGCCACCACGGCGGCCGACGGCAGTAACCTCGATATCGACGCCGGCTTTAACGAGAGCGACCTGTAATAGCGTTTTCGCGCAGCTTTATATCCCCACGCGCTACACTCATCCTGTAGACCAAACAACGCAAGGGGGACGTATGCTGCGCATCGCGACCATCGGCACATCCATGATCACCGACGACTTTATCCAAGTCGTCAACGCCAACGACCAAGCCGCGTTTGTGGGCACGCTTTCACGCGATGCCAATCGCGGTGCTGCCTTTACCGCCGAGCGCGGTGGCGAGCGGAACTTTACCTCACTCGATGAGCTTGCGGCAGCCGCCGACGTCGACGCCGTCTATATCGGCAGCCCTAACGCACTTCACTACGAGCAGGCCCTTGCCTGCATCGCCGGTGGCAAGCACGTCATCGTCGAGAAGCCCTTCTGCGCCACCGAAGCGCAGGCGCTGGAAGTCTTCCGCGCTGCCGAGGCAGCAGGTGTCGTGGCCCTCGAGGCCATGCGTCCCCTCCACGACCCCGCCTT
Source organism: uncultured Collinsella sp. (assembly GCA_902490405.1). GTDB lineage: Bacteria > Actinomycetota > Coriobacteriia > Coriobacteriales > Coriobacteriaceae > Collinsella. The sequence goes on along the minus strand of CABUDS010000021.1, from coordinate 25,293 downwards.
CCACGCCATCGAGGACGCCCTGGGCGAGATCGCCCCCATCCGCCGCGCCTCATTGCGCTTTGGCAAATATTCCTCGCGCTACAACGAGATTCTCGCGGGACGCGCCACCAATATCTTCGACTGCAATATGGCATCGGGTTCCCTCATGGACATTGGCGTCTACGCCGTCGAGCCCATGGTCGAGATTTTCGGCATGCCCTCCGGCCTTACGAGCATGACTACTCTACTCGACCCCACCACGCGACAGCTCACGCACGGCCCCATCGACGGCTGCGGTTCCATCCTCGCCAGCTATGGCGGAGGCAGCATCTCCGTCGAGCTCGCGCACTCCAAAATTACGAATGACCTGCTGCCCTCGCAGATCGAAGGCGAGCGTGGCACTATCCAGATCGACCATCTGTCCACGCCCCGCAACGTCCGCATCGACTATCGCGGCGATGTCGTACGCGGCTCGGCGACCGAGGCACCGCGCGAACAGGGCGACAACGGCCGCGTGCTCGACCTGCCCAAATCGAGCAACACTATGGAATACGAACTCACAGACTTTATCACCGCCATCGGCGGCATCGATAACGTTAAGGAAGAGATTTGGGAGACCCCGGCGGGACGCCACGAGCTTGGCCACTACCGCGATGTCACGCTCGTCTCACTGCGCATCATGGATGCCGTGCGCCAGCAGGCCGGCATAACCTTCCCGGCTGACGCAGGCAAGCAGGCATAGCGATGGGCTTTTTCGACAAGCTTTTCTCGGGCGTCACCGGCGGCAGCCGCGAACCCCAAAAGCCCTCTGGCGTTGAGCTTGAGCTGCGCCGTAGGCTCACCGTGCTCGCAAGCGACGAGGCCACTCAAGACGCCCCGCAGCGCTATTTCCTGCGGTGGGAGGGACAGGTCCAGGGCGTCGGTTTCCGCTTCACCAACACCAACCTCGCACAGGCACGCGCACTCACCGGCTGGGTGAGTAACATGGAAGACGGGTCAGTCGAGATGGAGATACAGGGAGCTCCGGCAAACATCCTGTCTCATCTCGAGGCGCTTCATGCCTCCTATGAGCGCATGGGAACGCGTTTTCGCCTCGTAGACGCCCAGACCCGAGCCCCACTTGCCAATGAAGACGGTTTCATTCCTCGTTATTAGTATTGTGTGCTAAATACGGTATCATTTACCTACGACCGTTGATAGAAAAGAGGCGAGGCGCATGGCGGTGCAAAGAAGGAATACCAAGCAGCGAAAGCTGGTTCTTGACGCTGTGCGCCAAAGCTATAACCATCCCACCGCCGACGAAATCTACAACGCCGTACGCGAACAGGATGACAAGATCAGCCGCGGCACGGTCTACCGCAACCTCAATCTCTTAGCCGACGCAGGGGAGATTCTCTCTATTAAGACGCCGGGCGGCAGCCGCTTCGATCGCACCATCGAGCCGCACGCACATATCATCTGCACCTCGTGCAGCCGCGTCATCGACGTGCCGCTCCCCTTCGATGCCCAGCTCGACGACAAGGCGTCCGAGCAAATCGGCTGGGACGTCACCTCGCACTACACCATCTTCGAGGGCCTCTGCCCCAACTGCCGGTAGATGTTTGGGACATGCCTTAAAATCTCCCTTTCCACCGATGGCGGCAAAAAGTAGATTTCTAGGCATGCCACATATATCTACTCGGCGAGCAGTCGATGCAGTTCCTCTTCGACCGTGCGCACGTAGCGGACACGGTCATTGACACCGCGCATGGTAGGGTTGCAGCTCTCCATCAGATAGGGATGGCCCACGACGTTGAGCATGTCGCGATCGTTCTCATTGTCGCCAAACGCCATCATCGCATCGGGCGAGATCCCCAGGGCACGACCATAATCGGCAAGCGCGGACCCCTTGCCCGAGTCAAAGCCGATAAAGTCCGTCCATTCGGTTCCCGACGTCATCACATCGACTCGGTCGCTAAAGAGATGCTCGAAATACTCCAGGGCCACCGGCTGATCAATTTCGGGCGTCTGGAAGGCAATCTTAATGACATCCTCGTCGATGTCCTCGGGACGGTCGACCACCGCCACATCGCAGTGGACCTCATAGCGCAAATGGTCGACGAACGCATCGTTGCCGCTCATGGTGTAGAGGTGCCCCTCGCACGAAAGGGTCACGTCGGCATTGGGATACGCAACCACGGCATTCGCGATATCCATAGCAAGGCTACGCTCCATGGAACGCTTGACAACGGCATGCCCCTCGCTCATCACCAGGGCTCCGTTTTCGCATACATAGGCGAGCTCATCGGCCACCGGGGCAAACAGGTAGCGCAGGCTCGCATATTGACGGCCGCTCGCCGGCATAAACACAATGCCGCGACGATGCAGCTCATCAATGAGCTCAAAGGCCTCGGAACGTGGCTCGCGCTCCCCCGGATGCAGCAACGTGCCGTCCAAATCGCATGCAATCAGCTTGATTCCCTCAAGACCCATATGCTTCCCCCAAAGCCTCCTATCAACAGCAAGACGGACTTTGATTGGTCGCCCCTCAAAGCCCGTCTTGCGCATACGCGCGCTTAGCCGCGCGTCTTTTTTACGATGGTAAAGTCGGGAGCCATGCTCACGACGACATCCGCCGCGCTCGATGCAAAGCGTCGGTCCGCATCGAGTTCGCGGGTAACCACCGAGAGCCGAACACTCTCGACGCCCCGGAGCATACGGCCCAAAACAGGCTGCACCGGCGTATACATGCGCACGGTATGCTCGTCCGAGTCGCCCCGGAAGAGCGGCGCATGCATGTTGCCGATCTCCCAGCACGCATGCGCGAGCGCAATCGGATCCATGCGGTCGACTTCGACCAAATAAACCTCGGCGCTGCGCAGGCGCACGACAACCGCCACGGGCACCATGCCCGAACGGTCAATGGCGAGCACGTCGCCATCGGCAAGACGACCGCCGTCGGTAGCATCCAGCCGAACATCAATCGTGCGCCCCAGCTCCGTCACGCCCACAAACGCGCATACATCGGCCTGGTCCCAATCGAGCAGCAGCTCGTCAACTTCAAAGACGCCGCCCAACTTCCGGCGAAGCAGGAGTTCATAGGACGGATCGTTGAGATTTCCCAAGCATGTCGTCGAAACCAGGCGTTCAGGCATACTCTAACCCTCGACCTCAACGAGCTCGATATCAAAGTTGAGGTCCTTGCCGGCCAACTCGTGGTTGGCGTCGAGCGTCACAGCCTCGGGCGTCACGTCAATGACGACGGCGGGAACGGGCATGCCGCTCGGCGTGGACAGGAAGAGCTTCATGCCCTTCTCGATCTGCTCGATGTTGGGAACCTGCTCGGCCGGGAAGGTCAGAACCATCTCGGGATTGTGCTCGCCGTAGGCATCGGCAGCAGGAATGTGCACGGTCTTCTTCTCGCCCACCTGCATGTCGACAACAGCGGCGTCGAAGCCCTTGATCATCTGGCCGGCGCCGCAGGTGAACTCCAGCGGCTCGCCGCGATCGTAGGAGCTATCGAACTGCGTGCCGTCGTCGAGCGTGCCGCGATAATGAGTCTTGACCTTCTTGCCCTGGTTGGACATGGTAACCTCCGTGATAAGGGCGGCGCACAACGCGGGCCGCCGTGAACATATGGCGCTAACTATACCCTAGTCATACAATTCAAAGACAGTTTGCAAAGAAACGCTGCAACCGGAGGAACCATGGCATATCCCGTATTTGACCTACACTGCGACACCGCCGACCGCATCGGCTGGGCCACGCTCGATCTCGACCTGCGCTTTACCGCCGGCACCGACGGTTATTTCCCCGGCGACGAAACGCATCCGCAAGATTTCGACCTCATCGAGGGCAACGCCTGCGCCATCTCGCTCGCAAAGATCGGCAACACGCCGTGGGCACAGTGCTTCGCCACGTTTGTCCCCGACGAGATTCCCACCGCCCACGCCGCGCGCTTCCAGGCGCAGATCATGGCGCACATGAGCGGCCAGGCAATGCTCAACCACGACCGCATGGTCAACGTACGCAGCGCGGCAGACATTCGCCCTGCGCTCAAAGACGGCAAGATCGCCTGCATCCACACCATCGAAAACGCCACGTTCTTTGCCGAGGACCCCGCGCTGATCGAGGTGCTCAAGAGCTTGGGCGTACTCATGTCATCACTCAGCTGGAACGCGCAGGGACCGCTCGCGAGCGGCCACGACGCCCACGCCGGCCTCACCGCCGCCGGCATCGAGGCGCTTACGCAGATGGAGCACGCTGGCATGGTGCTCGACGTCTCCCACCTCAACGATGAGTGCTTTGACGAGGTCGCCGCCCGCGCCACGCGTCCCTTCGTCGCCAGCCACTCCAACTCCCGTACCGTCTGCAGAGTCAAGCGCAACCTCACCGACGACCAGTTCCGCACCATTCGCGACATGGGTGGCATCGTCGGCCTCAACTACTGCAGCGAGTTCCTTTCCAACGACGCAACCGACGAGACCGCCGCAGACGTCACCTTCGATCAACTGGCGGCGCATATCGAGCACTGGCTCGACCTGGGCGGCGAGGACGTCATCGCGCTCGGCGGCGACTGGGACGGCGCCACTGTGCCCGCCTTCCTCTCCGATGCCAGCAAGATGCCCGAGTTCCAGAACATGCTTTCCAAGCACTTTGGCAAGACCGTGATGCAGAAGCTCTGCAGCGACAACGCGCTTGCCTTCTTTGAGCGTTATTAATTTCACATCCCTTGAGCGGGCCGGTATGCCGAACGGTCGACATGCCGGCCCGTCCCCAATCCAAAGGACCGCTTTTGACGCAGCAATTTACGATTTCCATATCCCGACCGGATGGGACGCCCATCCCCGTCGTCGTTACCAAAAAGCGCGTCAAGAACTTCAACCTACGCGTCACATCGAGCGGCGAGGTCCACGCCAGCGCACCGATCGGCGCCAGCCGCGAGCGTATCGAAGCGTTTGTGAAGCGCAACAGCGCCTGGATTATCAGCCGACTTGCCCAGCGCGAACAACGTCAGGCGACGGCGCGAGAGCCGCTCAGCTCCTCGTCCATCATTGCACTTTGGGGCAAGCCCATCACGGTACAGGACGCACTCGATCACAACTTTGCATCACCTGCACCGCGGCCCAAGCAAGCCACCTTCGCAAGTTTTATGGGTACCGACGAGCCAAGTGGGTGCGCGCAGGCGAAGCAGCGCACAGCCCTTGACGGCCTAACGCCCAAAGAACTCCAGACCCGCATCGACCAACTCTATGCATCCGAGGTCACCGCAGCGCTACGCGACATCGTGCACGCGTACGAAGTCGCAATGGGCGTCACCGTGGCCCGCATCTCCGTGCGCAGCATGAAAACGCGCTGGGGATCATGCACGCCCAAATCCGGCGCCATTCGCATCGCGCGCGAGCTCGCCGCCTACCCCGTCGAATGCCTCGACATGGTTGTCGCCCACGAGTTCGTCCACTTGCTCGAGCCAAGCCACAATCAGCGTTTTCACGCCCTGCTCGACACATACTGTCCCAACAATAGAGCTCTGTCGCAGCGGCTCAAGCAGCCACCCATAGAGACGTATTAGAACCGGTTACCGCACGCGCTCGATCTCGACACCGCAGCTTGCCAGGGGCAGGCCAACAGGAGCCCACGGCTTATCGAGCTTTATGCGCACACCAAGCAGCAGGGGGTAACGACGCAGCAGCATCTGGGCCACACCCTCGGCTGCCGCCTCGATGAGTTTAAACGTGTGCTCGCGCAGATAGCCATCAACATCGTGGCACACCGAGCCGTAGTCAATCGAGGCATCCAGGTTATCGTGCTCCCCCGCCGCGCGCAGGTCGGCATAGAGCACCAGAGAAACGATGAACTTCTGACCCAGCGCGTTCTCCTCGGGATACACGCCATGGTTGGCAAAAACCTCAAGGCCGTCAATGACAATACGATCGGCATGGCGCAAATCGTCATAGCTCACATGGGGCACCGCCGTTGCGGTGGATATTTCGCCCCTTCCACGGCGGGCGAGCTCGGCGCCTTCAGTCTTGGTTGCATTCTCGGGCAGTTTCTTGTTACTCATCGCGATCGTCTCCTTCGTTTAGAACCCCGACCGCGCAAACTAACTACACGCGAATCGACAGGTTCTTTTTATCATCGCTCCAGTTGCAAGCATTGCGCGCGGGACATGCAAAGCAGGCGCGCGACGCTTTGTCGGCCGCATAGAGCAGACGCTCAAGCGGTTGGCTGTTCACGCGCAGCTTTCGATGGCCCAGAATGGCCGTCTTAATGGCTGCGGCATCGGCCGGCTCAAACGCCACATCATCGGGCATGCCGCCGAGAATCGCATCAGCGACGCGTTCGCTTGCAACATCATGGGATATACCCGATTCATACTGTTCATCTTTGCCGATATCGTGAAGAAGTGCCGTGGCGTAGATGACCTCGCGGTCAAATTCGAGCTGCTCCTCGAGATTCTTGATCCACATAATGCGAGCGACATCGAGCAGATGGTCAATACCGTGGCGGCAGAAGATGCGCCCCGATTCCAACTGTACGATGTTGCCCAGGTGCCGCCGGAACAGCCCGTTGGCACAAATGTAATCAATGCGAGGCATGGCACCAAAGGGGGCCAGGCCCGAAGCCATAAAGCCGCGACGCGACGTCCCCTCATCGGTCTTCGATGTAAAGTCGTTGACGACTCTCATGGTTAGCGGCCCAGCATCCTAAAGAAACGCTCCTCGAGCGCGGGATCGGTCTCAAAGACGCCGCGGCGAGCAAGCGTCACGGTCTTGGTGCCGGGCTTTTGCACGCCACGCATCGTCATGCACATATGCTCGGCCTCCATCAACACAATCGCTCCCTGGGGAGCGAGATAATCCATGAGGGCATCGGCAACCTGTGTGCACAGTTGCTCCTGCAGCTGAAGACGGCGGGCATAAACCTCAACCGTGCGGGCGAGCTTGGAAAGCCCAGCCACCCGACCGTTAGGGATATAACCAATGGCGGCCTTGCCATAAAACGGCAGCAGATGATGTTCGCACAGCGAGTAGAACGTAATGTCGCGCTCGATAACCAAATCGTTCGAAGCGACGGCAAAGGTTTTGGACAGGTGCTCCTCGGCACTCTGGTCCATGCCGCCGGCGATCTCACCATACATACGGGCAACGCGCGCCGGGGTCTCCAGCAGGCCCTCACGAGTTGGGTCCTCGCCTATGCCCTCAAGCAACAGCTTAATGGCGGCCTCGACTTTTTCCTGATCGACCATCTGGGCCTCACTTTTCCGATTTCACGTTCGCGCTATGGTACCACGCCCTCCGGCATCGACCACAAGCTACATAGTATGGGTCGAATAGACTGGATCGTCCCGCCAAAGCTCCACAGCGTCGCAAAGCGCAACGCCCTCACGCACAGCGCGGTCGCGCGTAGCGTTCATATCAATCACACGCTGGTTACTCGAGCCCCTAAAGCGCAACGAGATATCATAAAGATCCTGAACAAACGGGCCATCCACCAACATGTCGAGGCAGGCAAGGATACGGTCCGTCACCTCAGTATGGTGACGACCACCCGGCATAAGCTCCTCGAGCACGTCGCCGGTAAAACACCAAATGGTCTTTCCTGACCCCGCAGGATAAGCGGCACGAACACGCTCGACAAACTCAACGAGCCCCGCCTGGTTCTCGGGCTCCATGGGCTCTCCGCCCAGAATCGTCAGGCCGTCAATAAAGGGATGATCGAGGCTCTCGATAATCTTGTCCTCGACGGCACGATCAAAGGGCTCGCCCGCAGCAAAGTCCCACGCAACAGAGTTAAAGCAATTCTTGCACCCACGACGGCACCCACTCACAAACAGAGAAGTACGAACGCCTTCCCCATCAGCAATGTCGAAATACTTAATGTTCGCGTAGTTCATAAGTAACCTTCCTGGGGGTCTGGAGCATATCATCCCGTCCTCAAACATTCTCGGCCTCTGGCCTGCGAAACTGCGGGCGGAACGATATACTCCAGACCCCTCGCGAGCGACACTCAATGAACGAAGCGAACATCGAGCATAGGGTTCGAGGTCCAATAAAAACTGGGTTGCGGCTCAACCGCCATCGCAAGCAAAGCGTTGTTGCAAGTCAACTCATTTCCGCTAAGAACTTCGAGGAGTGAGCAGACCGCGAGCTGCATCTCCGCTACGTCAACTTGGCTGAGCCGAGAGGGCCGCTTGGGCTTTTGCTCGATATGAGTTCCGCACGCAAAGAAGGCCACTTAATGTGGCCTTCGTCTTGCGCAGGACAGTCCGAAATAGCGAGCAAATGCCCAAGCGGCCCTCTCGGTTCAGCCCCGGAGCGGTATTAGAGATGCAGCACGCGGTCGCGGATCTCCTCGGTTCGACCCTGGTTCCAGAACTGGGTACCGATGTAGCCGCACGTACGACGAGCGACGTTCATCTTCTCCTGGTCGCGGTTGCCGCAGCTGGGGCACTCCCACACCAGCTTGCCGTCATCCTCCACGATCTTGATCTCGCCATCGTAGCCGCACACCTGGCAGTAGTCGCTCTTGGTGTTGAGCTCGGCGTACATGATGTTGTCGTAGATGTACTGCATCACGCGGATGACAGCCTTGAGGTTGTCCTGCATGTTGGGAACCTCGACGTAGGAGATGGCACCGCCCGGCGAAAGCTGCTGGAACATGCCCTCGAACTTGAGCTTGTCGAATGCGTCGATCTCCTCGGACACGTGGACGTGGTAGCTGTTGGTGATGTAGCCCTTGTCCGTCACGCCCGGGATGATGCCAAAACGACGCTGCAGGCACTTGGCGAACTTGTAGGTCGTCGACTCAAGCGGGGTACCGTACAGCGAGAAGTCAATATCGCTTTCGGCCTTCCACTCGGCGCACTTGTCGTTCATGCGCTGCATGACTGCCATGGCAAAGGGCGTGCCCTCCTTCTCGGTGTGGCTGTGGCCCGTCATGTACTTGACGCACTCATACAGGCCGGCATACCCCAGGCTGATGGTGGAATAGCCGCCCACGAGCAGCTTATCGATCGTCTCGCCCTTCTTCAGACGCGCCAGGGCGCCGTACTGCCAAAGAATCGGCGCGGCATCCGAAAGCGTGCCCATCAGGCGCTCATGACGGCACAGCAGGGCACGATGGCACAGCTCAAGGCGCTCATCGAAGATCTTCCAGAACTTGTCCATGTCCTGATGCGAGCTCAGCGCGACATCGGGCAGGTTGATGGTCACAACACCCTGGTTAAAGCGACCATAGTACTTAGGCTTGGTCGGGTCATAGTTCAGCGCGTTGGCGACATTGTTAAAGCCGTTGCCCGAACGGTCGGGCGTCAGGAAACTACGGCAACCCATGCAGGTGTAGCAATCGCCGTTGCCGGCGGTCTCGCCCTTAGACAGCTTGAGCTCGCGCATCTTCTTCTCGGAGATGTAGTCGGGCACCATGCGCTTGGCGGTACACTTGGCAGCCAGCTGGGTCAGGTAGAAGTACGGGGAATTCTCGTGAACGTTATCGTCCTCGAGTACATAGATAAGCTTGGGGAATGCCGGGGTAATCCACACACCGGCTTCGTTCTTAACGCCCTCATAGCGCTGACGAAGCGTCTCCTCCACGATCATGGCAAGGTCGTGCTTCTCCTGCGCCGAGCGAGCCTCGTTGAGATACATAAAGACCGTCACAAACGGCGCCTGGCCGTTTGTGGTCATAAGGGTCACGACCTGATACTGAATCGTCTGGACGCCGCGACGAATCTCATCGCGCAGGCGATCCTCAACGACCTCGCGCACCTTCTCGGCAGATGCCGAGACACCAAGCTCCTCGAGCTCGCGAGCGACCTCGCCGCGAATCTTTTGACGGCTCACCTCAACGAACGGGGCGAGATGGGTCAGCGAAATAGACTGGCCGCCGTACTGGGAGGAAGCAACCTGGGCGATGATCTGCGTCGCGATGTTGCAGGCGGTCGAGAAGCTGTGCGGCTTCTCGATCAGCGTGCCCGAGATAACGGTGCCGTTCTGGAGCATGTCCTCCAGGTTCACCAGATCGCAGTTGTGCATGTGCTGGGCAAAGTAATCCGAATCGTGGAAATGGATCAAGCCCTCATTATGGGCATCCACGATCTCCTGGGGCAGCAGCACGCGCTGGGTCAGGTCCTTGGAAATCTCGCCGGCCATATAGTCGCGCTGAACGGAGTTGACGGTCGGGTTCTTGTTGGAGTTCTCCTGCTTGACCTCTTCGTTATTGCACTCGATCAGCGACAGAATCTTGTCGTCGGTCGTGTTCTTCTGGCGCTTCAGGCTCTGAACATAGCGATAGATGATGTAGTGGCGGGCAACCTCGTAGCAGTCGAGACGCATGATCTCGTCCTCGACCAAATCCTGAATCTCCTCGACCGAAACGGTGTGGCCCGCGTTCTCGCATGCCTCGGCGACATTTTGTGCCGCGTAAACCACCTGGCGGTCGGTTAGACGAGAGCTCTCCTCGACCTCCAAGTTTGCGGCGCGGATGGCATTGACGATCTTATCGATGTCAAAGACAACCTCGGTGCCGCTGCGCTTGATGATCTTCATCCTCTTGCCTCTTTCACGTCGTAGTCTCATTGCGTTTCAGAGCCAAACGATGCCCGACAGGGCTTGCCCCTGTCTTGCGGCGCCGTCGCGCAATCTTTGTTCTCGATAAACCATAAGCCTCCATGCGGACATTCCCTGGAGCCGATCAAGCGGCTCAAGGACACGTTCAAAAGAGGCAGTTAAGGTCTTCGTTCTCTGTCCGCCATCTATCATACGACAAAGACGCATCTATATCCTGTATTCTTTTTTTAGGTCAAACACAACATATAGTGTTTCAGCAGGTCAAAGCAATTAGTCATTTTGCAGACGCATTAAAAATGAGGGGTATTTGACAAGTCGGTAAAACGTTACCAACACGGCTACCTGCATGGCAGTTATAAAACCCCCTTAGTCAAGCCGCTGACAAATCCTACCAAAACCAAGCCGCTCACGCCAAAAGAATCCAAAAGATTATGCTTGACCAACATGTTGCGGTCGAATGTCGGCGGACGGAGCGACAGGACTGTAAACGCTCGGAAGACTACAGCCCTGGCGCCCCGTCCGCCGGCATTCGATAGGCGAGGATCTATTACTTCTCTTCGCGAACTATCATGCGGCCGAGAGCCGCTGTAAAGGGATCGAGCAGCACGCCGGCGATAACCACAAAGGCCCATCCCTTTGTGACGAGGCCGGCCCAACGCGCGAAGAATGTACGGCCTTCAATCGTTCCGAATCCTCCTTGGAAGGCAATCTCGCCAAAACCGATCACCATAAAAAGGAGCGTGGCACCGATGACCGTACCGGCGATCTTGTGTGATGCACTCCCCTGCTCAAAACCAAAAAAGTCCAGGCACATACCAACCGTTTTGCCAAACAGCGGGAGTGCGCTCAGAACCTCGGCGATCACCGTGGCCACGATGAGTTGTCCCCAAAAGCCCGTGGGGCCCGTCAGATCCAAGCCAGGCGCCCCTTCAATGATGGGGAGAAACGCGCAGAGCAATAGCGGGTTAAAGAAGCCGTTGAGAATACCGATGACGCGCCTGACAGGTAACTTCATAGCCGTAAGCCTTTCAAAGTCATTGATAGAAAGAGGGCCGCCGGCATATGTCGGCGGCCCCGATAAAACATGATGTACGGCAAAGCAACTACTCGAGCGGCTACTCCGCCTCGCCGCCGGCCGCCATCTTCTCGGCCTCGGCAAGCTGGGCCGGGGTGAGCTTGCGATACTTAATGGCGCCAAAGACGACACAAGCCGCACAGACGATCATGCCGGCGATGAACTTCTGGTCAATCGTTGCACCAAACGGCGACGTCACGGCCTCAAACACAATGGGAGACAATGCCATGCCAAAGTTGATACCCGCCATGCCAATGGCGAGGTTAAACGCACGTCCCTCGGGGGCAGAGTTGCCGGCGGCAAAATTGCCCTCCAGCGGCACGTAGGTCTCCTTGCCCAGCGCAACGACAAAACCCGCAACGCACAGCACCATAAAGGCGGGCGCAACCAGCGTCAGACCCAGGCCGACGAGCGTCACGCCCCACGCGATCGGCATAGCCAGGTTCTTAAACTTGGCAAACAGCGGACCGACCAAAAGACCAGCCGCAATACCGGCAACGGTCATAACGGTAGAGGCAAGACCGGCCTCCACGGTACCGCCAAAGCCGCGACCTACAACAAGCAGCGAAACGTTGGAGCTGAAGAGCTGGAACGTAAGTACGAACACAAAGCTCATGAGCGTGATAATCGCGACCTCTTTAGGCATATTGGCAAACACGTTGACCTTGCGCTTGGGCTCAAGATGACCCTCAGGAAGGCAAACAGCCTCGATTACGATGAAAATGATCATGATGAAGTACGCCGCATAGCTGTGGAACCACTCGGCAGAACCCAAGATGCCGGAAACCATCGTCCAGATAATGCCGCCCAGTGCAACAAAAGTGGAGTAGATGCCCATGACAAATGAGCGCTGCTTTCCGCCAAAGTAATCCGCGATAAGAGCGTCCGTTGAATTCTGCACGGCGCCGAGACCAAGGCCCATGACAGCAGAAGCCGCTAAGACTTGGCCGAGCGAGTCGTGGAACACCAGCACCGAGGCGCCTGCCAGCATCACGATAATGTGACCGACGAGTGTCGTCTTCTTCTTGGACACGCGAGAGGCAAGCTGTGAAGAGACGAGCATGGCGGACAGTGCCATCATCAACGGGATGATGCCGATGATCATCTGGACGGCAGCGATGTTTTCGTTGGGAAATGCCGCCGCAACAGAGGCCACGATAGGGACGGGCACGAGCATGCCCATGATGCACATGGCGGCTGCGTAAATGCCCACCAGGTACTTGATCTTGGTTTTATCCATGATCCATCCTTACACTTAAAGAAAAGGGTCGGAGCGGCCAGACATCACCAGCGGCCGCCCCAAACACAGCACTATTAGTCGTTGAATCCGGTGAACACGGGTTCTCCGCTGTACACGAGCGCTTCCTCGACACCATCGAGCACGCGGCAGGCGCCAGACGCCATCGCCTCGAGCTCAAACTCGCCGGGATAAGCCGATACGGGAGCGATCCAAGAGCAGCATTCCTCAATCGAAGCAACGAGCTCCTTGCTGTGGACCATGCCGCCTCCGAGCAAGATGCCGTCGACGTCGCCCTTCAGCACACAGGCCATCTCGCCAATCCACTTGCAGATTTGGTAAACCATCGCATCCCAGGCGCGAGCCGCGGCCTCATCGCCCGCGGCGGCGCGCTCGCACACCTCGATGGCATCGGACGTACCCAAAAGATCAACGAAGCCACCGGTCTTCATGCAATGGGCGCGGGCAACGTCGAGACCATGCTCCGCCGTATACTTCGCGACCTCGATTGCGGGGACCGAGCCACAGCGCGTCGGCGCCATGGGGCCCTCGCCGCCGACGATGTCGTTGCCGTCCACCATCTTGCCCTTAAGATGAGCCGAGATAGAGATGCCGCCGCCAATATGGCAAACGATGAAGTTGCACTCATCATAGGGGCGACCGAGCTTTGCCGCATGGCGGATGGCGGTCTCTTTAAGATTAAGGGCGTGCAGGTGCACGTTTCGATACACGCCCTTAATGCCCGTCATACGTGCGAGGTCGCACAGCTCATCGGTATCGGGAGGATTCACCACAAAAGAGGGCTTGCCCGTCTTTGAAGCGAACTCATGGGCAATCTGGGGGCCAAGCTGCGCCGGGTGCTGAATGCCGTTCGCACCGATGCGGGCATGCTCGAGCATGACCTCGTTGATGGCATACGTGCCGCCGGGCAACGAAAGCAAGCCGCCGCCGCGACCGACAAATGCATCAAAGTCCTCGAGCTTCAGGCCCGCCTCCCCCAGTGCTCCAAGAATCAGATCGCAGCGATACGGCATCTGAGCCGAAACCCCATCGAACTGGGCGAGGTCCTTCGCGTCGTGCGCAACGTTCTTGCTGAGCTTGCACTCATCACCCTCAAAAACGCCCACCTTCGTGGAAGTGGAGCCCGGGTTGATTACCAGGATGCGCCAGGGAGTCTTTTTATCGGACATATCTTAAGCCTCCTTAAGCGCCTGGGCGCGCACGCAGCTCATCACCACGTTGCCGACGATCTCGTCGACGGGCGCAGAGCGCGAGCAATCGCACACGATCTTCTTGAAGCCCTGAAGCATGGGGCCATAAGCATTGGCGCCGGTCAGGTTCTGGATGATCTTGACGCCGATATTGCCCACGTTGATATCGGGCCAGATGACCACGTTGGCCTGTCCCGCAACAGCGGACTCACGACGTACCTTCTTGGCCGCAACCTTGGGGTTAATCGCCGAATCAAACTGGAACTCGCCGTCGATGGCAAGGTCGGGACGGCGATCGTTGGCAATCTCGCGAGCGCGGCGTACTTTGTCGACGAGCTCGTTATCCATCGAGCCGTCAGTCGAATGCGAAAGCAGCGCGCAACGGATATCCCATCCGGTCAGCGAGCGCACCGTTTCGCTCGACGAAATCGCGATCGAGGCAAGTTCCTCGCTCGTAGGGTCGACGCAAACGGCGGAATCGCCAAAAGCCAAAAGGCCACCTTCGCCGCCGTTCCAGTTGGGAATGTCGGCGATACCGCACGAGCTCACGGTGTCCACCCCGTCGGCAAGGCCGACGATGGTCTGACCCGCCAGGATAATATCGCCCGTGGCGTTATCAATGCCGGCGAACATTACGTCGACATCGCCGAGCACCTGCAAAATCAGGGCGCGCTCAAGCGGACGCGTCATACGGCGCGCGGCGCCCTTGGGCTTAAACTTGCAATCCGGATGCGAAAGATAGCGCTCGCAGCAAGCGGCATTCGCCTCCTCGTCGGTCACATCGACAATCTCGATGCCGTCAAGGGAGATGCCGCGCTCATCGGCAAGCTCCTTGAGCTTACCGCCGTCGCCGACCAGCACACATTCGGCAAGATGCTCGGCGGCGATCTTTGCGACCGCCTGCATCATGGTCTCATTTTCGCCCTCGGGAAAAGCAACGCGCATAGGCTTGGCGGCAGCCTGCTCGCGCAGGGTCTGCATCAGGTCCATGGCAGCTACTCCATCTCTTCGGCAGTGCGCTCGATAAGCTCGCCGATGGTCTTCATGACCATGACCTCGCGAACGGGGACCTCAGCATCGAGCTCGTTCTCGATCATGGAGGTCAGGGCGATCATCTTCATCGAGCCCTTGCCCAGGGTCTCAAACGTCGTCTCGGGGGTCACATCGCCATCGTAGTTGTAAGCGGACTTGGCAAAATCGCAGATCTGCTGAGTGAGTTCTTCGTTCATGATGGTGCCTTTCTAAGATAAAAAGAGGGGCGGCCACGGCGGGCTGGAGACATGGGTCCCGCCGTGGCCTAAGAGAGGAATCGAATTGTTAAAAGGGTGAAAGCCTAGTCGTCAAGCTCAAACGTGAGCTCTTTGTAACCCGGTCGATCGATGACCTTGGCATGGACGCCAACGGTCTCGCCCGCCATGAGCTTGGCGCGGATCTCGGGGGCCTTCTTCTTGGTAATGCCGTAGATGACGTAGGTGTACTGAGAACCCTCGTCAATATCGACGGCGCCGTAGGCGTACTTGCCATACTCCTTGAGGTAGGGCTTGTCGTTCTGCGGACCAGGCAGGGTAAAATCAATCAGATGGCCGTGACCGGAAACCTGGACCCAATCGGTCTTGTGGTAGCCGCAGGCATTGCAGGCAAGGTGAGGCGGAAACTCGACGGCTCCGCACTCGGGGCACTGACGTGCCCAATAGATACCCTCTTCAAGACCCGTGTAGAACTTCTTGACCACGGGCTCCATATCTTTGAGTTGCATGAGAATACTCCTTATGGGAAATCGAAAACCGCGGTCGCTTAGGCGACGGTACGAAGAATCTGGCAGCGCACATTCTGAGAACCGCCAAAACCGCGCAGGAAGGCCGTCTCAGGAATCTTCTTCATCTGGGTTGCACCGGCGACGCCGCGCATCTGCTTGACGGCCTCGACGATATCGGCGATACCGGATGCGCCATGAGCGTGGCCGAAGTTGCAACGGCCACCGTGCGGGTTGATGGGCTTATCACCGTCAAAAGCGGTGCGGCCATCGATCGCATACTTCCAAGCCTCGCCGCGCGGAATATAGCCGCACTCCTCAGCCGAGACGATCTCGGAAGCCAGGAAGAAGTCATTGCACATGAACAGGTCGATCTCGTCGGGGCTCACGCCGGTAAGGTCGTAGACCTGCCTGGCGGCAAGCTCGGTAGCCCAGTGCTCATTGTGAAGCAGGCCGGCCTCGACGGCAGAGGCGCCCGTGCCCAGAACCTCGATAGGTGCATACGGGACACCCATGGCCTTGGCCTTCTCCGTGGGCATCACGACAACAGCGGCGGCACCGTCGCACTTCTTCTCAAAGCCGGTAACGCGCAGGTACTGCGTAACGCGCGGGTTGTACATGCTCTTGAGATACTCGTCGGCGGTATCGAACCCAGCTGCCTTCGCATCCTCCTCGACCGTGGTCTCGTACCAGGCAAGGGGATTCAGGACGGCACCGCGGCGAAGGCTCTTGGTAAGGCCGTTCAGGGCGTCATCGATCTGATCGGCAGTAAGGTCGTACTGCATCGAATACTCGTTGATCCAGTTGTCGAACGACACGCCGAAGGCGCCATCGAGCGGACGACCATAAGCGCGGTCATAGATCTTATCGAGCGAGGGAATCATGACGTCGAGCGTAAAGTCCTGACGAATATGGGAGGGCATGTGCTCAACGGGAAGAGTCGAAGCCAAATCGCAGGCACCCGTAAGGACGACATCGTAGGCACCGGAGGCGACTGCCATCACGGCCTGCTCAAGGGCGACGTAGCCCGTGCAGCAAGCCTCGGAATGATGGACGGAACCCTTGGCGCGAACGCCAAACCAATCGGCAACCTGCATGTTGGGGGTAATGCAATCGCCAACAAGATACGGATTGGCGCTGCCGTGGTAGAAAAAGTCGATATCGCGGGGCTCAAGACCGGCATCGGCAATTGCCTCGAGGGCCGCATAGCCAAACGCCTCGCCCTCGCCAATACCCTGGGTCTCGGGATGCTCCTCAAAATCCTTGAACGGGGTGCAGCCTACGCCTACAATCGAGACGCTGCGCATGTTCTTTCCGAGCGTAACCACTGAATATCACATCCTAATCATGTGAAGGTGTACGAAATGATGGCGCAGTCCAGCCGCGAGCGAAGGTGAGAGAGCGCTCGCGGCTTTTCTGTGCCGTCACACGTTGAACTACTGCAGTGGTTCTTTTGAACGTAGCTTTAGTGTAAGAGTGGTTTATTTGGTGCCGTGGGACAAAAAGCCACTATGTGTCCCATCATTTGGTACATATAGCTAAATTTCGTTCCAAATAGCAGATAAATGACTATGCTTAAAGCCGATTCATAGGGCTGGAACGCTTTGAGTTCACTGCATGCGCAACCGTTCATCCCTAAAAAACAGCCGCTCACCCGAGCGGCTTTTCAAAATCGGGGATACGTGGGTGCCAATGGCGCGAGGCGTCGTCGACAAACAGCGGCGCATAGAACATGCGATTGAGCGCGGCGGCAACGGTACGTGCCTCCAAATCAGGACGGACCTCGAGCCAGTACTGGATAAGGTTATGGTGACCCGCGAGAGCAAAAGCCAGATACAGGTCAAGATCGGTCTCGTCAGAAAATGTTGAGCGCAGACGGTCGCGAAAATACTCATGCATGAAAATCGTAGCCTTATGCGTGAACACGGGGTCCCCGTTTTCGCTGTTGAGCGCGAGCACCTTCGAACGGTTGCGCTGCAGGATCTCCATACGCCTGATCATTGTCGGCGTCGGGTCGAGCTGAGCGTCACCAAAGCGCGCCTCAAGGGCAACGTCGTTAATATCTTGCATGTTCTGGAGCAGATCGTCCTCAAATCGTTTAACAACGTCGTCGACAGAACGATAGCAGCGGTAAAACGTCGATTTCGAGGTGTGTGCGAGCCTCAGCACATCGGCCACCTTAATCGACTGCACCGGAGTTGCCGCCATAAGCTCAAAGACGGCATCCTCGATCCGTGAAGCAATATCGTTTTGAGCGTTCAGTGGCATAGTGGCCTCCCCTATTGTCGATTGGCTCCTATGCTACCCGAAAGGTGTGCTCCTTGAGGACGATACGAGGCATAGAGCGCGCCGCACAAGAGATGACGCAGCGACCGTATGTCACCGACGAAGTATTCCATCCGTCGGGCATACCGTCTTTGCGAGGGTCAATCGAAAACCCGACACCCTCAGCCTTGAGAATGGCCTCGATGCACGTCCACGTCTGACTCAGGCGAAGATTGCGTTCTTGCAAATTGGGGGCAGCGTTAATCCACGCGCGCTCGTCGTCGTTCACCATACGCTCAACCGCAACGGGAGCAATCTCATCGATCGCCTCGATATCCACGCCAATAGGTCCTCCACCCGACCGAGCAACATCGGAAACAGCGAGGACGGCCACGCTTCCGCCATGTGAAATGGAAATAGAGGGGGCCTCCCCATCCGCAAGCTCGATCTTGCCGAAAGCAGAACGCGCAAGCTGGGTGTCGTCGAAGACGCCCAGGGCGTCGCGAAGAAGCAGACCCACGCCTGCAGCTTCCCTCCGAGACGCGATTGGGAGATCCCCATTGGAGGCACGTAAGGCATAGCGTCCCGCGATTGATGCCATATCAACGGTCTCGCCGGGATCGATCGCAGAAACGTCAACGAGATGCACGGTTATGTTCAAAATGGTCAACCCCCACTCGATTGAGATGACAAGGCTAAACTGACGCTCAGAACCGCTCTTTCATGAATCGAGGTACCTTTTGCCGGCGATTTGGCGACCCATTTGGCGGCCAAAACAAAACAGCTCAGAGGCTAAGCCTCTGAGCTGCGGACATTTGGTGGGCGTTAGAAGATTTGAACTTCTGACCTCTTCCGTGTCAGGGAAGCGCTCTCCCCCTGAGCTAAACGCCCAAATGGAGCGGACAACGGGGCTCGAACCCGCGACCCCAACCTTGGCAAGGTTGTGCTCTACCAACTGAGCCATGTCCGCTTACGAGGCTTAATCTTACGTGATGCCTGCATCCTATGCAAGAACTTTTTTGAAAAGTTTTGCGACGCCCTCGCGAACCTCGCGAAGACATCAGCCACCACGGAAGGTGTAGGCAAACGCAAGCTCGCCGCAAGAGGCCCTTACATCTCACCGAGCATGATCCAGGCAGAGCTGTCCTGCGCAAGTCTGCCGTCTGCAAGCGGTGATGAGGTGAGCAGGACCTTGCCCGCCGGCAGCTCCACGGGTGCTGCGCCGAAGTTCGTCACACATGCCCAGCCGTTGTCGCGGCGATAGGCGATGACGCCGCCCTCAGCGCCCTCGGCACCATCCGAAAGACCGGTGCGCCCGTCAAGATCGAGCCACTTAAGATCGTTGGCGCACCCGCGTAGCTTGCGCCGCAGCCAGAGGGCGTCACGATAGAGCGCAAGCATCGATGTCGGGTCCGCCTCTTCCCTATCGGCAGCGTAATCGGAAAACCATGCAGGCTGCGGCAGATGGGGCGCCGCATCGGCGTCCGCCGGTGAAAACCCAAACGATCCGCCCTGCGTGGGATCGTCCGCTGCCACCCACGGCAGGGGCACGCGGCAGCCGTCGCGCCCCTTCTCGCGCTTCGATCCGTGCGTATTGGTCGCAGTAGGATCTTCGAGTGCGGCCCACGGGATATCGGCCACCTCAAAAAGGCCGAGCTCCTCACCCTGATACACGTATGCCGAGCCCGGAAGCGCCAGCTCAAGCAAAAGGGCCGCCCGCGCGCGGCGCTCGCCGAGTTCACGGTCCTCGTCATAAGACGACCCGTCGCGTAAGAGCCAGTCGAGCGCAATCTGGTGGTAGCGCGTCGCCTTGACCTGCGGCAGGGCAAAGCGCGTCGCCACGCGAGGCACGTCGTGGTTGGAAAGTACCCAGGTCGAGGCGGAATCGGATTCGATGGCCGCCTTCAAGCCCTCCTCGATTGCAGCGCGCATGTCATCATAGGTCCAAGTGGCCTTGGCGAACTCAAAGTTAAATATCTGGCCAAGCTCGCTGGGGCGCGCGTAGAGATACTGGCGCTCGGGCAGCACCCACGCCTCGGCAACGGCGCTGCGTGGCGGATCATAGCGGTCGAACACGCGGCGCCACTCGCGATAGATCTCGTGGACCTCGTTGCGGTCCCACAGCGGATGGGTGCCGTCCTCAACCATGTCATCGCCCTCGGCGAGATGCCACCGGTCGAGGTCATCGCGGTCGAGATCCTTGGCAAGACCGTGCGCCACATCAATGCGAAAGCCATCGACGCCTCGATCGCTCCAAAATGTCAGGACGTCGCAAAAGAACGCGTGAACCTCGGGGCATGACCAGTCAAAGTCCGGCTGCTCGGGCGTAAACATGTGCAGATACCACTGACCGTCCGCAACACGCGTCCAGGCGGGGCCACCAAAGTTGGCATTCCAATTGGTGGGAGGCAGCTCGCCGTGCTCGCCGCGACCATCGCGGAAGATATAACGGGCGCGCTCGGGCGATCCGGGGCCGGCGGCAAGAGCGGCTTTGAACCAGGGGTGCTGGTTGGACGAATGGTTGGGCACGATGTCGACGATGACCTTGATGCCGTGCGCATGAGCCGCAGCGATCATGTCATCGAAGTCATCAAGCGAGCCGAGACGTGGGTCGACATCGCAGTAGTCCGCCACATCATAGCCGCCATCAACAAGAGGCGATGGGTAAAACGGGCTCAGCCAGATGGCCTCGATACCCAGCCGCTCAAGATAGTCCATCTGCTGGGTAATGCCCGCGATATCGCCCAGACCCGAACCAGTCGAATCCTTAAACGAGCGCGGGTAGATCTGATAGATCGCGGCATCGGACATCCATGGGCGCGACGAGGACTTTTCTGTAGCCATGGGATGAGTCTCCCTTGCAACGAGGTTTTGCGATATGCCCACGATGATACGCCCAAAGCGGACATTCGCGGCAAACAACGCCACAGACGCGCCCCAAAACGCTCGCTCCCCCTCGGGTTCGAGCCCAAGCGACGGGTACGAAAAAGCCCGGCTACCGTAGTAGTCGGGCTGCTGCGTTTGGAGCGGACAACGGGGCTCGAACCCGCGACCCCAACCTTGGCAAGGTTGTGCTCTACCAACTGAGCCATGTCCGCATATGTAAAACAAATCGGGCGCCGGAGCGCCCGGATGTTGCCTGGAGGCGAAGCCCGGATTCGAACCGGGGGTAAAGGCTTTGCAGGCCTCTGCCTTACCACTTGGCCACTTCGCCGAAAAAGGACCGCCTAAACGGTCCGGAAATGCAATGGAGCGGACAACGGGGCTCGAACCCGCGACCCCAACCTTGGCAAGGTTGTGCTCTACCAACTGAGCCATGTCCGCTTGCGGGTTATTAATTTACGCGAGTTGTCCAAAAGACGCAAGTACTTTTTTCAAAAAACTTGTCTGCCGCATGTTCTTAGTAGCTAAACGCGCTAAAGCGATTGGCTAGGCACACGACTCCAGCGCTCCGCTAAACAGCTTCACCATCTGCACGCGCGTGCCGGCGCCGTCCGTACGACGAGCAACCTCCACGTTATCGACGAGCATACGCATAAGCTTGATACCACGGCCGCGCTCCTCTGATGCGACCGGTTCGCTCGTTTCATCGATAGAATAGCCGGCACCTCGATCAAGCACCTCAACCACAACGCGATCGCTATAGGCCTGAACCGTCAGGACGCAGCCGATACCGCCCGCATGGTCATAGGCATTACCCAGCGCCTCCCCCGACGCCAATGCGACATCGTAGCGCTCGTCACGGCGCAACGGAAGCGATTCAAGGAGTTCGGCGATGCGATGTCGGTAGTATGGAAGATTCTCGATACCCTGACGGACCTCGACGCTCTTACTCCAGCGAGGCAGCTCCCCCACCGGAATGGCGGGAATAGACTCCCGTGCCGGCCCCGCGACATGAAGGATATCGACAAGCCGAGCAATCTCCAAAAAGCGAACAACTCCACCTGATGCATTGACGAGCGAAAGCAGGCCTTCTCGCCTCATGAGCTCACGAGCGCGCGTAAGCAGGAATGCCAAGCCCGTCGAATCGATAAAGCTAACTGCCTGACAGTTGATGACGACACGACGCACGCCGCGGCCAATCAAAGCATCCAACCGCCGACGCAGCGCAGGCACCGTGGCGATGTCGATATCGCCTGGTGGCGTCAAAACCGCTATGTCATTCCACTCATTCATACGACCATGGTTCCCCAAAAAAGCCCACTCGATGCATTCGTTTCCCCAACCGTACGGATTCAGCCCGCCCAGCGTCGTCTATGAACGACCCCGTAAAAACTCAAGGGACACCAATGCAATGTCATCGTCCAGCGCCGATTCGGTAAATCGGTCAAGCTCGCCCAAGACCTTGCCGCAAATGCCCGACACGCCCTCACCCGAGACAGAGAGCAGAAGGTCGCGAAGGCGCTGCTCGCCAAAGAAAGCACCCGAGCGGTCACGTGCTTCGATTGTTCCGTCGGTGTACATAAATAGCATGTCACCAGGAGCGAACGTAAACACGCCTGTCTCGTACACCATGCTCTCAAAGGCACCGATTACCCCCGATTGGCATCCAAGCAGCTCGACCTCTCCCCCACGAGCCTCGTCGCCACCCAGCGGCATCGACTCTGGCCTGATGACCATGGTCGGAGGATGGCCCGCCGAACAATACGTTGCGCGTCCGGCTTTAAGGTCAATCTTGGCGATAAAGGCCGTCACGAACGTCTCGACCCTCGAAAAGCCCATGAGCATGCTGTTAAGGGAGCGTGCCATGCGGGCCGGTCCAGCGCCCTCCCAGGCATATGCCGTCAGGGCCGTCTTGACGAGCGCGGACATCGATGCAGCCTCAATGCCTTTGCCAGACACATCGCCCAGAATCATGACGGCGCAATCGTCGGGAAGACGGATGAGCGTATAGAAATCGCCGCCGACCAACGCCGAATTCGTGGCCGACAGGTACACCGAATCGGCGGCGATTCCCGGAACATCCCCCAGTGAATTTCTCATGCCAATCTGGAGCGTCTGAGCGATATGGCGCTCCTCACGCTTTTGAGATTCGCCTTCATAGATCAGTTCAAAGTCATGAGCCAAGTGCACCAAGTAGTCATATTCAAGGTCATCAATCGGCTCTTGGCTACCATCACGAAGCAGCAGCGCGCGCGTCGTCGGGCCCTTCGCAACAGAAGCAGGAACAATCGCGTCGTTACTGTGCTTGCCATCGCCCTTAGAGCGCGGACGCCCCGCCTCGATGCCGGCGTCGACGTAGAGACCCTGGCAAGGCAAGCCATGCGCCCTAAGCCAGCCTCCCATAGGCATCGATTCGTCAACGCGAGTTATACGGACGTGTTTAAGGTCCTCGGCACTCGTGCCGCCCAAAACAGATGCCTCAAAGCCATCAGGGCCAGCCCCCAGACGTGCTGCTGGCGCCGTCGTGGAAAAGAAAAGCTTCTCGGGATCGTCCGGCAAAGCAACGCGGCTGCCGCCTTCAAAATCTATGACGTAGGAATCCAGACTGGCGTCATACTCAATAGGGCAAAAATGGCAGTTGAGCATATTGCAGATCTCGGACGATACCGCCTGGGTAGCCGCGGCGGAATCGTCTAGAAAGGTAAACAACTCATCACGCAAGACATTGAGCGAGCGGCCAAGCTCGGCCGTGCGACGGGAGCGAAGGCTCGATGCCATGCCGACCAGCTGGATAGACAGGTAATCGCAAATGACCTCGAGCACATTAACGTCATAGGCGAGCGGTGCCTGGTGGCGTTTCCAACCAACTTCCAGCACGCCGAGGATCTGCGTACCGTAAAAAACGGGAAGACAGATCTCGCTGCGGTACGGAGGCATATCCTGCATGCGCAACAGGTGCTTTGAACGATTATCCAGGTCCATGAACATACCGGAGGCGGCCTTATCGCCCTCAAGGTCCTGTTGGATCGACAAGCGACAGGCACGCGACTCGCGAAGAACATACGTCGGAATGCCAGCGCCATACGGCAAAAACTCGGGCAGGTAGCTGTCGAGCAGCTCCTTGGAAACACCGCGGAGCTTAAAGCCGCCGCTCTCAGAAAAATAGATAGCAGCACCCGAAGCATCGAGCGTTCCTACAAGCTGGTTCAAAACGGTATCAAGCAGGCTGGGTAACTCATCGGAGCCCACAGTGCTCATAATGACCGAGAGCGTGCCAGAGAGACGCTTGTTCGCCACTCTAAGCTCCGATAACGCACGCTTGAGTTGCCGGTCGTGAGAATACTGTTCCTCAATACTGTGAAGCGCCACCAGGACACGTGGCGCGCGGCGCCCAAAGATACGTGGAGGCGTTACGGAGCCTGCGCGAACCAATACGGGAATAAAGGAGCCATCGCTCAGCTTGAGCATCAGTTCGCTCTCGGAGCCATCAGTTTCAAATGGCAAACGATGTTCCGTTGCACGTTCAAAAGCGGACGAGTACAGGACGTCTTTAACATCTCCACCGATGACGTCGGCGCGTTCCTCGCACATCAAACCAAGTAAGCGATTATTCACATGCAGAATGGTTCCGTCGAGCTCGCAGATGATGACAGCATCGCTCGTGATCTCGACTAGTTGGGCAACGTCTGCCCACTCGTTGCGTTCAAGCGTTTCCATCGTGGACCCCACCGTCTATCGGTAACAAAAAAGCCTCCGAAGAGGCTTCTCAAATGCGATGGTGTCGGAGGCGGGACTTGAACCCGCATGACCAAAAAGCGGTCACTAGCACCTCAAGCTAGCGCGTCTGCCAATTCCGCCACTCCGACATGCTATGTTGTTGATTCGCAGTTCGTTTTGTTCGACCCGCGCGTTCAACGAGGAAGATAATAACCTATGATTCGAGAACTGTGCAAGCACTTTTTTGAAAAAAGTTTACGAATTTGTAGATGCGCAGGTAGATCTGTATGTCCGGGTCGGAATGGGGGGCAGCTTCCCAGCGCGTCCTCGGGCATGCGGTACATTTTTATCCGCGCTTCGCGCTACAAAATGTACCGCCCCCTGCGGAATGCGCTGGGAAGCTGCCCCCATTCCGACCCTGCGTTAACATGCTCCAGGCAAAGTTCCTAAACATATTCTGGGGCTGATAAGAATTTAGTGGCTCGGCTTTGCCGAGCCCTTATATAAGGAGGCCGGAGCCAAAGCTCCGGCCTCGCTCAATTTCTAATTAGATTAAGTGAGCGATCAAGGAATCGCGCTCCCCTCTGCAACGGCAACGTAGTGCCCGTGGTGGGCTTAGTTTTCAG
>CABUDS010000020.1 GCA_902490405.1 uncultured Collinsella sp. | reverse complement strand
TCGAGCTCGGGTGGCTCGACCCACTTTTCCTCGCGATAGAGTTGTACGAGCGCGATACCCTGCAGGAGCTTCCAGGGAATGGTTTCGGGCATCATCGTGCGCGGCTCGGGCTCTTCCTCGCGCATGACAAACCACATCTCGGGCGGAAGATCGCGACGGCCTGTGCGCCCCATGCGCTGCAAAAAGGAGCTAACGGTAAACGGCGCGTCAATCTGGAAGGCGCGCTCCAGGCGGCCGATATCGATACCGAGCTCCAACGTAGAGGTGGTGACGGTTGTCTGCGTCTGCTCCTCGTCGCGCATGAGTTCCTCGGCCGTCTCGCGCAGCGATGCCGAAAGATTGCCGTGATGGATGAGAAAGCGGTCGGGCTCGTGCCGGCTCTCGCAGTAGCTGCGCAGCATGGAGCACACGGCCTCTGCCTCCTCGCGAGAGTTGGCAAAGACCAGGCACTTGCGGCCGCGCGTATGCTCAAAGATATAGCCCATACCGGGGTCGGCGTTGTCGGGCGCTGTGTCGGTGGGGTTGAGAAGCGCCTGCTCGGTCGCTCGTGGGATGTCGACTTCGCCCTCGGGGGCCGAGGAAGTGCGGCGGTTCCCGGAGGTAGCCTTATCCTGTGCCCGTTCGCGACGTTGACGGCGCTCCTCCTGTGTGAGCTGTCCGCTGTGGCGCGTGTCTTGGGTGTCGGCCGGCAGCGCTGTGGGTGCCGCCGCCTCGATGCGCTCGCATGCGAGCACTTCGGCTTCCTGCGGACCTGTGCCCATGAATTCCCGCTGCTGAGCCTGGGGGCCCGAGTTGTAGAAGTGCTCCATGGAGATGCGCCACACGCGGCGCGGTTCCTCAAAGCGGGGGATAACGCAGTCGCGCCCCGTTCCCTGCGAGAGAAAGGCGCCCGCGCGCTCGGGGTCGCCGATGGTGGCCGAAAGGCCAATGCGGCGGGGCTGCACGCCTGCCATGCGCGAGAGGCGCTCGATAAGACAGAGCGTCTGCCCGCCGCGGTCGCCGCGCATGAGCGAATGGACTTCGTCGATAACCACATAGCGCAGGTCGCAAAACATGCGCGGGATCGCCATGTGCTTATGGATCAGGAGCGCCTCGAGCGACTCGGGCGTAATCTGCAAGATGCCGCTCGGTTTTTTGATGAGCTTGGCCTTGTGCGACTGCGAGACATCGCCGTGCCAGTGCCAGACAGGGATATCGGCCTCTTCGCAGAGGTCGTTGAGGCGAACGAACTGGTCGTTGATGAGTGCTTTGAGGGGGCCAATGTAGAGGGCGCCCACGCTCGCGGGCGGGTTCTCCCAAAACTCGGTCAGGATGGGAAAGAAGGCCGCCTCAGTTTTGCCAGATGCCGTGGATGCCGTCAGGAGCACATTGTCTTGCGTGTTGAAGATGGCATCTGCCGCCGCAACCTGGATGGAGCGCAGACTCTCCCAATCGTGGGAGTAGATGAAGTCTTGGATAAACGGGGCGTAGCGGTCAAAGGCGTTCACGGGGCCTCCTTTCAACAACGAATCTCTCAACGCGGCTGGCAACGGCTTGCTGCATTACTGCTTCAACGTTTGCCCAGATAAAACCTGCCAAAATAAACCTGTCCCTTATTGGCAGGTTAGATGGTGAATTCGGCGAAGTTACGGTCGCCGCCTGCGGTATCGGTGTCGCCTGTTGCGGTTGCCGGCGCCAACGCGTCGCCGCCGACGCTTTGCAGCAGCTCGGCCACGTTGGCGTCGGGGTTTTGGCATAGGATGTCGAGCAGCTCGATAAAGTCACGAATGACTTCACGCGGCGTCAGATGCGTGTCGGCCCCCACGCGGCCAAACTCAATCTTGAGAAAGTCCACCAAGTCGTTTTCGGTAAGCGTGGGTGTCCAGCCAAAGTAGCCGGCATGGATCTGCATGAGTTTTTCGATGAGCACCAGCAACTCCTCATAGGTGAGTGGCTGCAGGCGGATGATGGGCGCGAGCATGTCCTTAAGGTCCTCGCGCGCAAAGCGACCCTGAGCGAGTCGGCTGCGCAGGGCCTCGTAGGAGAACACGCCGCGGCGGCGGTCTTCGATGGAGGTTGGCGTGCCGCCCATGATCATGCCCAGGTACTGCGCCTTGCCCTGAAGTGTGTCGTTGTACATGGTCAGGATCTTTTCGTAGTTGTATTGGCGCGTGATGGCGTTGGGAATCTTATACAGATTCACGAGTTCGTCGATGAGCACCAGCATGCCCTTGTAGCCGCTGCAGACCAAAAAGCGCGCAATGAGCTTAACGTAGTCGTACCAGTCGTCATCGCTGATGATGGTCGAGGAGCCCAGCTCGGCGCGTGCCTCGCTCTTGGTGCGGTATTCGCCGCGAATCCATTTGGTCACGCGGCTCATGGCCTCTTCGTCGCCCCCGGATGCGGCCATGCGATAGCGGCGGAGCATGCGGGTGAAGTCGAAGCCGTGGACCATCTCCTCGAGCGGGGCCAGTTGGGCATTGACGACCGACTCGTCGACGTCGGCACACGAGGCGACCCAGCGATCCAGAATAAGGTTGAGCGCACCGCCCTCGGGGCGCGTCTTGGTCGATATATTGCGGATGAGCTCGCGGTAGGTGGCAAGGCCCTGTCCCTGACCGCCCTGCAGGCGGCGCTCGGGCGACAGGTCGGCATCAGCGACGACGAATCCCTCGCCCATGGCGTGCGTGCGGATGGTCTGGAGCAAAAAGCTCTTGCCGGCGCCGTAACGACCGACCAGAAAGCGGAAGCTCGCGCCACCGTCGGCGATGAGACTCAGATCGGTGAGCAGGGCGCGGATCTCGACCTCGCGCCCTACGGTGATGTAAGGAAGGCCGATGCGCGGGACCACGCCGCCCTTGAGCGAGTTGAGAATGACGGCAGCGACGCGCTTGGGCACGCGAGGTGCTGCGGATGCGGTATCACTCATGGTCTAGGTATCCTCTCACGTCTGCTTCGTAGTCCTCGATAATCTGCGGCCCTGCCGCGCTAAATTCAATTACGGTGTCGCCCACCAGGTCAAAGAGCGCCTCGTTGATGGTATCGACGAGCATGTCCTCGCTCTGCCCCGACCTCTCAACCGCCGACGCCGCCTGCGCCGTGTTCTGCTCGAGCAGTGCGCGCAGATAGACGGCTGCGGCTGGTGCGAGTTCGTTCGCAGCGTCAGCGGAGGCAGTTGCTGCGGACGTGGGCGTCGGCACGAGAAGCGGTGCCACGACGCCAAACTGTTCGGTGGATATGGTCGGCTCGTCGTCCTCGTCCTGCCCTGCGGCCGCCGCGACCGCCTCGACCGTCGCGGCGGTCGCGGGCTCGGCTTCCGGTTGCCCTGAGTCCGCTGTCTCGGCATCTGCAAGCGTGCTGTCTTCGCGCTCCTCGTCGATCAAAAGCGCCTCGCGCGTTTGTGCGGCGGCGCTCCGAATGTGCCCCAGCTGGCTCAGGTCGATATCGATCTTGACGGGCTGATGTGCGGCATCCCATGAAAGCCATGCCGTGATTTCGTCATCGATAATCTTGGCCAGATATTTGGGGACCTTCTCTTCCTTAAGGGGATGGGCGGGGTCCAGGGCCAGGCGTAGGCGCTGGTCGCAGGCGCGCATCATCTCACCGAGCTTGCTACTTTTTTGTCTGCTGCCGTGAATGCGCATGCATTCCCAAAACCCGTTTTGGCAGCGGTAGACGTGAATGGGGTCCAGGCGATATTCGCAGTCCTCGTGGCGCTCGGGCGCAAAGAATACGGCCGACGCAAACATGGTGTAGGGCATGGCCGTCTCCTCCCCAAATAAACTCGCCACGATGCCGGTCTTTCGGTGCGTGTCATAGTAGCGCGTCATGCGGACATACGCGGCGCACGCCACGTGGCGCAGATCGCGGTGGTGGCTGCGGTCGAGCCGCGAGTTACTTAGGTTGTACGTGGAGAGGGCATTGATGGCGGCCATGAGTCGTTCCTCGCGCGCCTCGTCGGGCGGAAGGGGGAGCGTGGGCTCGGAGGCCTTGCGACGCTTGGGCGCCTGGTCCGACGGTGCCGGTGCTGGTACAAGGTCTCGTGCCGCGCGCCGCAGCTCGATAAGGGCGTTATCGAACATGACGGTTTTAGAGTCACGAAGCAGCTTGGGGTCGAGCCCGTGGAACACGGCGTAGTCCTGCAGCCACACGCGCGCAAACCGGTCGATGCCGGGCTCGAAGGCGCGATAGACATCCCAAAAAGCCTTGATCTTGTTAAAACCATCGAGCGGATCATCTACGCCAATGCCGCAGATCAGCTCGTAGAGATACAAGAAGGCAAACGAGGTCGATGTCTCCTCGATATTCCCGCGGCGCACTTGGGCACGCCAGGTAAAGTAGCCGCGCAACTGCCGGTCGCTCATGGCGTTGTAGGTGGGAAAGTACGACTTAAAGGTGCCGTTGTAGGGACAGTCGTCCTCAAAGTCGGCCATCAGCAGGCCTTGGCGGTAGAAAAGTTCGGCTTCCGAAAGCCAACGGCCCGCGCCGCCCTTTGGGTCTTCTTGCCAACGCGATATCTCACGCATCTTGCGGTATTGGTCGGGGAGGAAGTTCTGCATCTGTCGGCCGGTCTTGAGAATCGGCTCGTCTGCGTAGATTTCGTTTGAGAAGCGGGCGGACTGATGGGTCCGAGCCTCGGCCATAATGCGCTCGATGAGCATCTTGATGTCCTGGTCGGCCACCGCTCCTCCTCTCAAACGCAGCTACGGTGACCTCATATCATAGCACAGCATCAAACAGATGTTCGAGATACCGCTACGTAGATAGATTTAGAACAGGAGGGCGTAGATGACGGCGATGATGACGGAGGGAAGCATATTGGCAGTGCGGAAGGTCTGAGGACGGATAAGGTTGACGCCGACGCAGAAGATGAGCATGGAGCCTACGAGCGAAAGGCTGTCGAGGGCTGCCGTGGTCATGATGGGGGAGAGTGCACCGGCAAACAGCGTGATCGTCCCCTGGAACACGGCGACGGGCAGGGCGGAAAAGATGCAGCCGCGGCCAAGTGAGGCCGTCATGGTGCAGACGATGATGCAGTCCAGTGCGCCCTTGAGGGCAAGCGTTGACCAGTCGCCGAGCAGGCCGTCCTGAATCGATCCCACAATGGCCATGGCGCCGATACACACGGTGAGCGAAGTCGAGACAAAAGCGTTGGTGAACTCGTTATCGCCCTCGCTGCCGGTTTTGCGCTTGAGCCATTCGCCAAGGTTCTCAATGGCGGCTTCCAAGTCGACGGCCTCGCCGATGAGCGAACCGAGCGCAAATGAGACGATGAGCATGGTGGTACCGGTGGTCGACAGCGCCTTTCCATCGATAAGGAGCATCTTTTGCATGGTGCCGCCAAGGCCGATAAACAGGACGCACAGCCCCGACGCTTTCATGAGCGTGTCTTGGATACGCGGTGTGATAAAGCGACCGCCCGCTAATCCCAAAAGACCGCCCGCAACTAAAAGGACAACGTTGATGATTGTTCCCAAGCCCGGCATGAGCCCTCCTGTATTGATGCCAACGTGGCAATCGTAGCAGAATGGAATGCGAGACACATCGCGACTCATCTAATACGTTATATAAGTGGTATTAGCAACGACGCGCAGTATTTAAGCCTCAGGTGGTTGTCGGGACATAGGGATAGTAGTCAAAGCGCAGTGTCATAAGCCGCTGTGGGGATTCAATAGCCGCGGCGATGATATTGGCATCGCGGGTACGATCAAACCCTTCGAGTTCGATCTGATACGAGACGTCTTGCATAATGTCCAGACGTCGCCAGGCTAGAAGTGTGTCGCCATCGAATTCCAAGGTCTTGCTTCCGTCTGGGGCAACGGCGTATAGACGCAGTTTAGCGGTGGTTGCAGGGTCGACAACCGTGACCTTTTTAATTTCGTTTCGAGTATTCTTGGCGCCCAACAAGGTGAGCAGTGTTGGGGCCACGACCTCGCCCGATGGCAAAAAGACGACTTCGATGGATTCGGGAAATGCGATGATGGCCGACTTGCGGACGGGCTGATTGGCGGCGGCAACTTCGATGCTCGCGGCGTCGATGACCTCTGTGTGGTCGAGGGCGGCAAGCACGCAGCAGTTACCTTCATCGATCTCCTGAGGATCAGCAAGCCCCAGACTGTCCGCGAGCTCGGGATCGTTTGGACCGGTAGCGGGCACATTCGGCGCTTCGAAAGAAGCTGGGACGCTGTTTGTCGGCGACGGCGTGTCGCCCGCACCTGCTTCTTTGTCCGTGCTCTCTTCTTGTATGGTTGCGTTGATGGGTTCGTCGTTTGAGGGGAGCGTCTTGGCGTCAAGCGCGGAGGGGAGAATTCCGATGGCTCCGGATCCATTCCACTCCATTTCGAGAAGCGCCGGGTCGGCAAGAATGCGTTGCCTGCTTTGCGCGTGGGCATCGATTTCAATAGGGCCTGCCTCTATCCCTCGTGTAAGGCTGAGTGATCCGGCTGGCTTCTCGAAATGAGCGTCTGTGTCTTTGGTGCTGACGGCGTAGAACAGCAGGGACGCTTCTCCCGCCGCGATGGCATCGGTGCCGGCTTTGGTCAGCCGCAACGATGCCGTGAATGAGAGGGTGGGCTGCGTGTCATCTGCATTCGCGGCGGCGCAGCCCAGACATATACCGCCTCCTTTCTCGAAAAACGCACCGTCGAAGGCGACCTTCGCTCCGTTTGCCGAGTCATCGACCGAAGCGATATCGATGCGCAACCCCAAATCGCACGGATCGCCATCTGTATCGAGCACAATCGAGCGCCACGTGCAGACGGCGCACCCCGCCTGGGAGCCGTTTGCCTTGTTCGAACGATTGATATCCACGACTATCGAGCCGTCCGTATTACGACGAAGGCATCCCGAGGTTGAGATTGCGGCCTGTGCGAACGAAAAACGCTTGCACGCAATGGCGCTCGACGGATTTGGTGCGGAGCTTAGGGCTGCTGGTAAGGAGTCTGCCATGACGGGAGTCGCCCAAGCGGCGACAGGCGTTCCGGTTGCGAGCGCGCCGCAGAGTGCGACGACGGGCAAAAGGTTCTTCGATGCCATGGGGTCTCCTTAGCTAATTTAGTGCGGCCTGTCCGTGTTTTGTTTCTGGCTGCGTTTGATGTGCAGACCGAGGCCGGCGGTTCCCGCGCCTGCTGCTGTGGCGCCTGCTGCCAAGAGCCATCGTCTGTCGTCCGTCTGTGCCAACGGTTCCTCGCGGTCGCCGCGGTCGAGCTCCGAGAGGTCGACCGTCACTTGCGTGGCGGCCTGCGCCTGTTCTTGCTGGGCAAAGGCCATGGCTGGCCCAAACGCTAGGATACTGACGGCGGCGGCCAGGGCGACGGCCTTATGCCGTGTGCGCACCGGGCTCGACCGTCCAGGTGATCGTTGCAACCTGATCGCCTTCGCCGGTTACGTGGAGGATGTCGCGCGTGACGCGGGCGACGTTTCCGCTTGTCTTGAGCTTAATTTTGTCCGTGCCGCCGGCAATGCCCTGGTAGCCCATGTCGAAGGCTGCATTCTTGGAAAGATCGAGGCCCGTCCCCTGCATTGCGGCACTGGCGTTCTGGAGTGCGCCGTCGGGGCCGACCTTAAAGTCGATGGAGTTCTGCGCGGTTCCGGCCTTGGCGTCGGCGGCAATGGTCCAGGTGTTCATGGCGTCGATCTTCATGTTGGTGACATGGATGCCGTAGGCTGAATGATTGTCGATGGTGGTCGCGTCTTCTGAGGGGCCCTGAAGCGTGCCGTCGGCCTTGGCGACGAAGGGAATAACCGTCGGAACTTTGAACTCAACGTTGTCGATCTCGGTCCTGACCATTACTTTCGTGGTTCCAACGCGCCCGGCTGCCATAGCTGGCGTCGGGGCGGCGCCCATTGCGAGCGCGAGCGCGAGCCCTGCGCCCACGACGAGCGCTCTGGCTCCGTTCATGTTCCTGGTGATGTCCATGATCGTTCCTTTCTATTCGCCGCGGGCCGTCCCCGCGATGATTGGACGAATGCTGGTGAATTGCGCGCGGTGCCGCGTCGGCCGGAAAAGCTAGTTCTCGGCTCGCTCAACCCGTACCTTGACGCGTGTCGGATTGCCGTGGCAGTCGAGGGTCTTGGCATCGAGTGCCTGAATCTCGATGTACGCCTCGCCTTCTTTGATGTCGTCGGCGGGGCACGTCTCGATTGTCTTGCCGGTCTCGACCACACCGGATTCGTACATGGTCTCGTCGTTTTGGATGACGCGGAATCGCTGGGGAAATTTATTGTCTTGGACGTTTTGCACGTTGACGCGCAGCTTGCCGTTCTCCTGCAGCTGAGCGACCGGCGCGACCGAAATCGTCATCATGTTGTCGCGGACGATGGCATCGAGCTCATCTTGGATTTCTTGGCGCGATTTACCCTCTGCCGTCGTGACTGAGGCGCCCGCTTCGGGCACGGGCTGCGACTGCCAGACGTATAGCCCTACGGCGATGAGGGCGCAGACGATAGCCAGGCAGACAACGACGAGTTTCTTGCGACGCCCCAGTCCTGCGAGGCGGGGCGGCTTCTTCGCACTCATGCGGCGTCCTTGGTGGTATAGACACGTGCGAACGTGGACGGGTCCGCTCCAAAGAGCATGTGGAGCATCAGGCGGCGCGAGTAGATGAGCTCGTCGAAGTCGCGAGGGAGCTCGATGTCGTGGATACGCGCGATGTGGTGGGCGAGCGCCGAGAACGACTCGGGGTCGCAGATAACATCGGTGGTGACGTGGTAGACCGCCGTATCGGGGAACGCCTCTTCGTCGAAAGGCAGGAGATAGGGATCGTCGTCGACCTCGATGGCGACGCCGTACTGGGGCCAGTAATATGCCATGGGAACCTCCCTGCTTCTGGGGCCAAACTTCTATCGGTTTTGGCTGTCGATGCCGACCGTATCAGCCGCTACTTGACCAATTTCTGACCAAATGCTTGACGGATTGACATCTCCGCAGGTAAAAGGCAGCAAAAATTACTTCAACTTTTTTTCGAGCGACAATCGAGCGATCGGCGACGGCGTGACCATATGTGTTAAAAGCTTCGTCTGCCGAGGAAGACTTGCCGTTCGCCGAATTGCACGAACGTAAAAAACGCCAATTATGGAGACGGTCTCGAACACGTCGACGAAACGATGCGGTAACATCTCCCTGCAAACACTGTAGTTAGCTAAAGGGGGAGTTCGCGTGTCTGCAACCATTAAACCCTTCACCGATGAGTTCGAAGAGTATGGCCGCGATGAATCTCGTGCATCGGGCGAAGCATCGAGCATCTCGTTTCCGACAACGGAAGACGAGGTCCGTGCCATTTTGGAAACGCTCCATGCCGAGCGTGTCCCGGTAACGGTTCAGGGCGCCCGAACCGGCCTTGCCGCCGGTGCCGTGCCCCACGGTGGGCATATCCTCAATACTTCCCGTATGAATCGCTACTTGGGCCTTCGCCGCGATGAACAAGGCCAATTTCTGCTGCGCGTGGAGCCGGGCGTTGTGCTCTCGGAGCTGCGTAAGCAGCTGAGCAAGAAGGTACTGCCGACCGCTGGTTGGGACCAGGCATCGCTTGAGGCCTACGAGGAGTTCCAAGAGTCCCCCGAGCAGTTCTTTCCCACCGATCCCACCGAGGCATCTGCCTGTCTGGGTGGCATGGCGGCATGCAACGCCTCCGGCGCCCGCAGCTACGCTTACGGCCCCATGCGCCCGCATATCACGGGACTCCACGTCGCGCTGGCTGATGGCGATTTGCTTGAGCTTCAGCGCGGCGAGGCTTTTGCCCAGGGCCGCCACCTGTCGCTCGTGACGGCAGAGGGCCGTACGCTCGAGCTCGATCTTCCCGGCTATACCATGCCCGAGACAAAAAATGCCTCAGGCTATTTCGTTGCGGACGATATGGACGCCATCGACCTCTTTATCGGCGCGTGCGGCACGCTCGGCGTTATCACCGAGCTCGAGATTGCCCTGCAGGCGGCGCCTGCGGTCGTTTGGGGTGTGAGTTGCTTTTTCGATAGCGAGGACAAGGCGGTGTCCTTTACCGATTCCGTGCGCCCTGTCCTGTCCCATGCGGCTGCCATCGAGTACTTCGATGCTGGCGCCCTGGATATTCTACGTCGCCAGCGCGAGCAGTCGACGGCGTTTGCCTCGCTGCCGGCGCTCGACGACGAGGCAAAGGTCTGTGTCTACGTGGAGCTCGATTGCGATGACGAGGCGCAGGCGACCGAGGAGCTGTACCACTTGGGATGGGTGCTGGAGCTTGCGGGCGGCCGCGACGATGCGACATGGGTCGCCCGCACCGAAGTCGATCGCGAGTGCCAGCGGTTCTTCCGCCACGCGGTGCCCGAGAGCGTCAACATGCTCATCGACGAGCGTCGCCGCACCGACCCCACCATTACCAAGCTGGGATCGGATATGTCGGTGCCCAATGCACGCCTTGCCGATGTCGTGGCCCTCTATCGCCGCACGCTGGCCGAAAGCGGGCTTGAGTTTGCTGCCTGGGGACACATCGGGAACAACCATCTGCATGTGAACATCCTGCCGCGCGATGCGCAAGACTACCGTCGTGGTGGAGAGCTCTTTGCCCAGTGGGCTTCCGAGGTCACGGCCATGGGCGGTGCCGTTTCTGCCGAACACGGCGTCGGCAAGATCAAGGCGGGCTTCTTGGAGACGATGTACGGCCACGAGGCCATGGTCGAGTCGGCGCGCCTCAAACTCCAGCTCGATCCTGCCGGCCAGCTGGGTCGCGGCAACCTGTTTACGGAGAAGCTCTTGGATGAACTCGTCCAGAAAGGGGGCGCGTGAAGATGAGTGATTTCCATATGGTGGTGTGCGTCAAGGCGGTGCCCGGAAGCACCGAGGTCAAGATGGACCCCAAGACCAATACTATCGTGCGTGATGGCAAGCAGGCGGTCATTAATCCCTTCGATGCAAGTGCTCTCGAATGTGCGCTAGCGCTGAAGGACGACTTTATCGGCTTTGGCATGGACGTGCGTGTGACGGTGGTGTCGATGGGCATCCCCGCGACCGAATCGCTGCTGTGCGACTGCATCGCCCGCGGTGCCGACGACGCGCTGCTGCTGACCGACCGAGCCTTTGCGGGCGCCGATACCCTAGCCACCACCTATGCCCTCAAATGCGGCATCGAGGCACTCGATGAGGACTTTGACCTGCTCATCTGCGGCAAGATGGCAGTGGACGGCGATACGGCCCAGATCGGCCCCGAGCTGGCCGGCGCCTTTGGGGTCCCCTGCGTGACCGACGTGAGCTGTGTGCAGAGCGCGGGATTTACGACGTGTGGCTCGCTGGCGCTCGTCCACGGCTGCGATGCCGGCGAGGAGACGGTGTACCTGGAGATGCCGTGTGCGATGACGACCGCCAAGGAGATTGGCCAGCTGCGCATGCCGAGTATTGCCGGTATTCGCGCGGCCGAGGATGCAGACGTGCGTGTGGCCAGCGCTGCCGACGTAAACGCCGATCCCTCGCGTTGCGGCCTTGCCGGATCACCGACGCAGGTCGTGCGCTCGTTTGTGCCCGACCGTGACCAAACGTGCGAGGCCGTTGAGGGAACGGCGTCCGAGCAGGCGGTAAAACTTGCCAAGATTATCGAGGGGATGGCATAGATGAGCGGGCTGATTATCGATAGCGAAGCCTGTATCGGCTGCGGTCGCTGCGTTCGCGCCTGCGCCTCGGGCGGCATTGTGGTGGAGGGTGAGCGCCCCAATCGCTGTGCCCGCGTAACCGACGGCTGTATCCTGTGCGGTGGGTGCGTCGACGCCTGCCCCGTCAACGCCATCTCGATTGAGCGCGACGAGGCCGCCGGCGCGGCAGACCTTGACGCATATCGAGACATCTGGATCTTCGTGCAAACTGACAAGCACGATGCCGTGGCATCCGTGGCCTTCGAGCTCATGGGCAAGGGGCGCGAGCTTGCCGATGCCCGCGGCTGCCGTCTGGTGGCACTGGTCGGCATGAGCCCCGAGGGCTCAC
Source organism: uncultured Collinsella sp. (assembly GCA_902490405.1). GTDB lineage: Bacteria > Actinomycetota > Coriobacteriia > Coriobacteriales > Coriobacteriaceae > Collinsella. The sequence goes on along the minus strand of CABUDS010000020.1, from coordinate 29,691 downwards.
TCGGGGACCTGGAGCATCTGATTTGCGCCGGTGCGGACGAAGTTCTGGTCTGTCGTGACGAGCGCCTGCGTCAGAACGACGCGGAGGTCTACGCCCGCTTGATCTGCGATTTGGTAGCCGAGCGCAAGCCCGAGGCCATTCTGTACGGCGCGACCGCCTTTGGTCGCGAGCTGGCGCCCGGTGTGGCCGTGCGCTTGCAGACGGGCCTTACGGCCGATTGCACGGTGCTTTCTATGGATACGGAGACGGGCCTGCTGCAGCAGACGCGCCCGGCGTTTGGCGGCAACCTGGTGGCCACCATTATCTGCCCCAACCACCGTCCTCAGATGGCAACGGTGCGCCCCGGCATCTTTAAGGCGCCCGAGTTTGACTATAGCCGCTCCGGCACGATTGCCCAGGTAGTGCTTGCGGATGACGTTAAGGCCCGCGTCGAGATCTCGATTCCCGCCGAGGAGTGGGGACAGCAGGCCTCAATTGCCGATGCCGAGCGTCTGGTCGTGGTGGGCCGCGGCATCGGCTCCAAGAAGAATCTGCCCCTGATGCGAAAGCTCGCCGATGCCCTGGGTGCCGAGCTTGGTTGCACGCGTCCCATTGTGGAGGCAGGCTGGTTGGAGTATCGCCACCAAATTGGCCAGACGGGTGTATCGGTCTCGCCCAAGCTCCTCGTGAGCATCGGTGTCTCGGGCGCTATCCAGCATCTCGCCGGCATCGGTGGGGCGGAGTGCATTGTCGCCATCAATGAGGACCCGGATGCCCCCATCTTTGGTGCCGCCCAGTACAAGGTCGTCGGCGATGCCGTTGAGATCGTTGAGGAGCTGCTGGCTCAGCTTGAGCGCTAAGCGCGCGTCAGCCAGTCGCGCATCTCGTCCTTTAGGCGGCTCCAGGTTGCCTGCGTGGCGGGGTCGGTAAAGGGCCGCGTAATGCCAAAGGGCGCGTCGAGCAGGCGATAGATATCGCCTTGCTCGCGCGCCAGTGCACGGCTTGCCGGATGGACGAGCTCAAACATAAAGCAGATGAGCCCCACCAGGTAGTCCGCCGGCTCGTTGCGCTCGTCACGCGCGACGCAGCGATGCTCGTCAAAGGCGGTAAGCGCCGGTGTCGAGAAGTGGCTGGCGAGAAACGTGTCCTCATCCACCTTGAGGATGGTCTCGACGGTGCTGTCGGCGATGGTGCGCATAATGTCGATCTTGTCACCATCGCGCACGATATCGCAGAAGCTTCGCGTGCGCACGTCGAGCTGCGCGGGTAGACGGAAATCGCTGTGATAGGCAATGCTCGCTCGGATGAGCTCATCTTCTGCCGGGTCATCGATAAAGTCGCGGATGCTTGTTACGACGGGTGCATCGGCGGGATTCTCGCCAAAGAGGACCTCGATGCCCAGCGCCGCATGGCCCATGCTCTCGGCGTCCTTAAAGGTGTCCCAGCGTCGCAGCTGCTCAAAGCGGCCCATATCGTGTAGCAGGCCGCAAAGCCATACCAGGTCAATATCTTCTGACGACCAGCCCTGCTCGCGCGCTACGGCATCGCATGCCTCGGCCACGTGGTACGTATGCTCGATTTTGAGCGCGATGCGTGGGTTGGTGGCGTCGTAGGCATCGGTGTAGCTTTTGAAGGCCGCGCGCGCCCGGTCTCGATCGATAGCTGTCATAATGACTTCCTAAAAAGTTGTGTCTTTCGATCCGGTGGCAATTGTAGGTGAACTCGGTTGCTGTCGGATGATGATTCTGCCGTGTCGCTACATGCGGCTCGGAGACTTTATCAGGATGAGAAGTGTATGGTGCTCAAAATCGTTAGAACCGTCTGGCCAGTGATGCTTACCTATGTTGCAATAGGCGCGCCGTGCGGAATGATCATGGGGCAGACGGGAATGGAGCCCTGGATGGTCTTTGCTCTGAGCAGCACGTTTGTGACGGGCAGCGGCCAGTTTATGATCTGCAATCTTTGGCTGGCGGGCGTACCGGCACCTTCGATTATCGCGAGCGTCGCCGCCATCTCCTCGCGCTTCGCTCTTTACTCGGCATCGATCGCACCCCATCTGGCGGGCGCCTCGAAGCGTCAGACGCTGGCTGTTGCCGCGACGCTCACCGAGGAGGCATACGGCATCTCGCTTGCCAAGCTGGTTGAGGGGGAGGATTGGGGCCCGCGCGAATCCTTCGTGCTCAACGTGATCCTCATCGCGACATGGGGCGCTTCGTGCACGATGGGTGCCATCGTCGGTGCCGTTGTCGATGTTCCCACCGCTATTGCGAGTTTCGTCTGCACGTCGCTCTTTATCTGTCTACTCTTTTCGCAGCGGCTGTCGCGCGGCAACGTTGTCGCGGCGGTTTCGGGCGCGGTGTCCGTCGCCGTATGCAAGTTCTTGGGCCTCACGAATATTGCCGTGCTGGCAAGCGTCGTGGTCGGCATTGCCATTGCGCTGGCGTGCGATGCTGTATTAGACGGAAGAGGTGCCCGCGATGCCCGTTAACGAGTTCTTGGTTCTGTGGCTGTTGTCGTGGGCTGCTATCGCGTTCTTTCGCATCGCGCCGGCGTTTGCCTTGCGCGGGAGAACGCTGTCGCCCCGCATTACCGAGGCCCTGGGTTATATCCCGCCCGCTGCCTTTGCCGCGCTGGTCGCCAACGACTTGGTGAGCCCCGGCGCGTTCGACGCGGGACCCTGGCCTGCCTTGGTTCCCTGGATTGCGGCTGCCGGCGTCGTGGCCGTGGCGGTCAAGACAAAATCGATGCTGTGGTGCTGTGTTTCGGGCATCGTGTTCTATATCGTTTTGAGCCTCATATAAGAGCGGGGCACGTTTAGCGCCCCTGTCCAACGAATCGAATTTCTCACCGAGCTGGTCTATTTCTTCTGGTACCATGGTCAAACTTTACTGTAGCAAAGTGTGACGTGGGCTTTTGTACCCCGTCAGCGGAAATGGGGGTTTCATGGCACAGGAAGCGACCGCCAACGAGCAAAAGAAATTCAAGGTCCCGCGCATCCCGGGCGACATCATGATCTATCCGATGATCGTCGGTCTTTTGCTCAACACCTTCTGCCCGCAGGTTTTTGAGATCGGCGGCTTCTTTACGGCTGCCTGCCGCGGTGGCTCCAATACCATCGTCGCCGCGATCCTGCTGTTTGTGGGCGCCGGCATCAGCTTTAAGTCCACGCCGGGTGCCATCAAGACCGGTATCGTTGTGCTGATCCCCAAGCTGGTCGTCGCAGCGGCTCTCGGCCTGGGCGTGGCATATTTCTTTAACGACAACTTCCTGGGTCTGAGCTCCGTGTCTATCATCGGCGGCATCACGTTTTGCAACATGGCGCTCTATACGGGCATCATGGGCGAGTTCGGCGATGAGTCCGAGCAGGGCGCCGTCGGTATCCTGTTCTTTACGGCTGGCCCCGCCGTCACGATGATCATCCTCGGTGTTTCCGGCCTCGCCAACATTCCCATTGGCACCATTATCGGCTCCATCTTGCCACTCGTTATTGGCATGGTTCTGGGCAACCTGTTCCCGTTTATCAAGAACCTGCTGGTTCCCGGTGCCAATCCCGCGATTGCCGTCATCGGATTTCAGCTCGGTGCGTCCATGAGCCTTTCGAGCTTCATCACCGGCGGCATCTCGGGCATCCTTCTGGGCCTCATCACCCTCTTTATCGTTGGCCCCATCACCTTTGCCTTCGAGCGCTTGTGCGGCGGCAACGGCAAGGCCGCCGTTGCTTGCTCCACCATCGCCGGCACGGCTATGACCACGCCGGTTGCTCTTGCTGAGGTCGCGCCGCGCTATGCCGAGCTTGCGCCCACCGCGTATGCGCAGATCGCCACCGCCGTTATCATCACGGCGATTATGGCTCCGATTCTGACTGGCTGGGTCGACAAGAAGTTCTGCCAAGGCAAGGAGGATCTGTCGCCTGTCGGTGTAGAGGCCATAGAGGAGGCCGTCGCGACTGACATCGATGGCGAGTAGCAATCGATACCCATCAATGATGCCGGCGTGTGCAATTCGCGCCGTATGGGCGCCCGAACAGAAACTGTTTTGCAGTGATGTTCGGGCGCTCTGCTATTATCCCCTTTACCCCTGCGGAGTAAAGGGGTGTTTATTGCCCTGATTCGAATTGGGCGATTCTGACCACTTGGGTATTGAAGGGATGGCGCTAGTGGTTAAGGCACTCAAGATTGAGATATTCGTGCTATGCATGATTGTTCTTATCGGGCTTGCCGTGCGAAGTCGTCGCTCCTTGTTCTCGAGCACCCAGCAGCTATTGTTTAGCATGCTTGGCTACACCTCTGCCGCGTACATATTATTCGATATGATCTGGACGCTTTCGGACGGTGTGGACGGCACGTTGGGCATTGCTGCCAACTGGATTTCCAACGCGGTTTCGTTTTCGCTCTTTGCTATCGCGTGTCTCATTTGGTTTATCTATTCCGAGACGGTGCAGGGTTCTCGCCTTTTGACCTCGCGCTATAGGGTGGTGCTTGTAGCGTTGCCTACGGCTCTGGTGGTCGTGCTGGCATTTACCAGCTACTGGACGCACACTATGTTCTATATCGATGCGCAGGGCGTATATCGTCGCGGCTTTGCCTATATGATCCAGCCCATCGTCAGCTACTGTTACGTTATACATACGTCCCTGCATGCGTTTGTGCAATCTCGCAGGGTCGAGAGCCTGCAGACGAAGGCCATCTATCGAACCTTGGCATTTTTCGCCATTCCAGCCCTGGTGGGCGGTACCTTTCAGGTCGTATACTCGGTGCCCGGCCTTTGTGTCGGCATAATGATTAGCATGTTGCTGCTCTACATCATCTACCAGGAGCAGCTCATCTCGACCGACCCGTTGACTGGACTTAACAATCGCAACCGTTTTGAGACCTATATGCTGTCGCTCTTCTCAAATGTGGATCAGGCCGAAGATGTATATCTGCTTATGATGGACGCCGACGGCTTTAAGCAGATTAACGATCGCTATGGGCATGTGGAGGGCGACCACGCTCTTCAGGTCATATCCGCTGCGCTCAAAGAAGTCTGCTCGGCGTCTGGCGGCTTTATCGCACGTTATGGCGGCGATGAGTTCGTGGTGCTCCAAAAGGCGACGGCGGAGCAGGACATCATAAGCCTGTGTGCGGCAATCAACGATGAGCTCGCACGTGCCGACGTGCCGTATCTGTTGCGGATGTCCATCGGCTACGCACGGGTCGGTGACGGTGTCGATACCTGGCAAGACTTGCTTCGCGCTGCCGATGCGGAGCTCTACCGCGTCAAGGCCGAGAAAAAGAAAGCCGGCGTCCAGATACGCTAGAAAAAGGGGCGCACGCTTGCGTGCGTGGTGGCCTTCAACTCACCGATGTACTCCATTAAACTGAAGTATGTGAATCTCTCTGCTAAATAAGGGCAGTTCGCTAGGCTTTTTTGGGTTTGTTGACGATGATGATGCCGCTGCAGACCAAGAGCAGGGCAACGATGACGGTAACGGGGCTCGTGCCGGCGCCCTCGCCAAGCAGCAGTGCGCTCAGCAGTACGCCAAAGACCGGGTTCATAAACCCAAAGACCGAGACGCGGCTGACGGGGTTGACGGCAAGCAGGCGCGACCACAGCGAGTAGGCGACCGCGGAGATAAGCGCCATGTAGATGATGAGCACGATGGCGGGGACAATCGCCGTGGGGGAGAGCGCGCCACCCATCAAAAAGCCGATGGCGGTGAGGACCAGGCCGCCGACCAAGAACTGCCACCCGGCAAGCAAGACGCCGTCGTGCTTGCGCGAGAAGAGGCCGAGCAGGCAGGTCGAAAGCGCACCCGCGACAGTGGAGGCTAGGATAAAGCCCTCGCCATCGAGCCTGAAGCCAAAGGTGCCATCTGCGCCCGAGAGGTTGACGAGCGCGACGCCGGCAAAGCCCAGCGCACAGCCAAGCACCTTGGCCGTATTGAGCTTCTCGGTGTGAAATGCCAGGGCGGCAAAGAGGATTGCGAGGAAGTTGGCGCTGGCCTCGATGATGGAGCTCGACATGGCGCTGGCGCGCGAGAGGCCCAGATAGAAAAAGAAGTACTGCCCGATAGTCTGGAAGAGCGACAAGACAAAGATGGGCTTGATGTCGCGAGCCTGCGGAATGAGGGGGCGGCGTTGGGCCGCACTCATCCCAACGATAACCAGGGCGCCGGCAAGCGTGAAGCGCAAGCCCGCAAAGAGCAGCTGCGAGGCGCTATCGTGCGCCGGGATCCCAAAGAGTGCGTAGCCGATCTTGATGCAGGGAAAGGCCGATCCCCAGAGTGCACAGCAAACAAGACAGCCCAGGATGAGTCCGGGCAGGGTGGCGAGATACGGCTTGCGGCTTTCCATGATGTCCTTCCTACATGCGCGAAGCAAAAAAGAACCCGCCACCGGATGTGTCGGTGGCGGGTGTTGTTACCCGGGGGGGGGTAACGAATTGGTACAATAGCATATCACATTTTAAGCTCCTGACCTGCTGTGATGGTCGGGAGCTATTTTTATTTCGAGTAGTTGGGCAACCTCGGGGCAACCTATGTCGCGGCTATCGTGTGAGTAACCCTAGCGTTATCAATGGCGGGGGGCGGCTTTCCACGCTTTCAACGGGCTTTAAGGGCTTCGGAACCCCGCCCGCGCCTGTTGGAAGGGTGGAAAGGTGCCCCCCGCTGTTGTTAACGCGGCTCGGGCATGGTTTTGTCTGGCTTCGTTGGCTCTTGAAAAAAGTCAAAAATCTTGGCTAAATCTGTTGCCTTAAGTAGTTCAACCTATTATTATTCTTTTTGACATAAGGGCTAACCTATTAGCCCAGAATGAAAGGAGTGATTATGTCATCCACATCCGTAACCCGTCCCGTCAAGTTTCGCCGTGAAGTGAGTTATACGTCTTTGTACGTCTTTTCGCTTGCCGCTGCCCCAATCACAGAAACGCTCGATGCCCCGAGTATTGCAACGGCTGTTGTGTATGCTCTCGACCGTATGCGTAACGTTTTTTCTGTTGTCGATTGGTTCGAGCTTTCTAAAGATAAGTATCGGGCGCTTCTAGGTATTCCTGAATGGCTTCCGTGTGGCGCTCGCTTCGCCACTTCGCTAACGCTTTCCTCGCAGGATGATAGCTTTCTTTCCGATTTTGTTTCGGCTATTACCCCAGATTTCACTGCCTTGAAAAAACGCGCACCTTACCGCCCTTTCGCTATCGCCTTGCTTTTCCGCGCGGTTATCGCCGACGAACTGGGTAAGCTGCCCTATAAGGTCGCTGGTGGGGACGTTCTGCCAGCCGATGCCCCCGCTGCATACGACCCGACCGAACTACTGTCGGGTAGTGTGTGCTGCGTGCCCTCCGAGACAGACCGTATCGTCAACCGTATGGCGCTCGATAATGAGGATTTCGACCCCAGCATTTTCGATGACCTGTATCCTAACGGCACCAATGCCGAGGATAGCGAGATGTTCTGATGAGCTGCCGTCCCGTAACGCTCTCTATGGCCAATTTCCGTTTTGCTAGGCACTTCGAGGGCGACCATGCCGAACGTCTCTCTGGTCAACGAGAACCGTTCCCCGCCGATGATATAGCCGAACCTAATTACGAGGTCTACGCGTTCTCGCTCTGCCGCCGCCCGCGCGTACGCTATGGGCTTATTCCGATACCCGTAGGTAGGACTGTCCACCACTTGCGCGAGCCGAAAGACAGAAATGGTATTTTCGTTCGCTCGGGCTATAGCGTGCGCCTAGCATATGTAGATGACCCAGAAGACCCCGAGGACGGGGAGTTTGTGTCGGGGTGCTACGCCCGCGTCCTGCATATTCGCCGCTGGCTTTTGATTCCGCTTCTCCTGATTCCGCTGCTCCTGTGCTTTTCTCTCTGCGGCTCTGGTTCTAGCCCTGTCGCGTTCCTCGATGGGCAGACCCAAATATCTGGCACGCCCTCTAAGCCCGTTCTTACGACCTCCTATGCGAGTTATTCTGCTACGCCTGACACCACGTGGCGGTCGGGTGAGACACGGCAGGATATGACACTGCTGCTCCCCGCCACCTGCACCGTGGACGGGAAAGAGGGGGCTAATCCCGTGCTGTCCTCGCCGTCCATAGCGGTAGACCTCAATGCTGACGGGGTGTTTTCTGACGATGAAGTTCTCTATAACGCCCCTGATAAAACGGGCTTCGGCGAGTTTTTGCGCCCTGGGACTGCGGTCGAGCATATCGACCTTACCGAACCGCTCAACGCAGGGGAGTACAGCGCCCGCACGGTATGGCGCTCCGTTCTGCAAGACGGTAAGACCCCAGCGGGAGCTGCTACCTTCGACTGGCACCTTACAGTTAGGTGATTCGTGTGCTTTCGACCACTTTCTCGAAAGCGCCTAATCATAGTAAGCCCCGCGTGCGTGCGGGGGAAACGTCTCTGGAAGGAGATAAACATGTTCGGAAAGAAATCTATCATGGCCGCTACCGCCGCCCTCGCGGTCGCCGCCGCCCTCGGCTCGCCGCTGGGTGCCTACGCCGATGCCGTGGCATATCCAGCAACCCAGTCCGAGGTGCAATCCGAGACAGCCAAGGACGATATCCTGAAAGAGCAGGCAAACGCCAATGTTGCCGCACAGCTCGACAGCACGGGAGGTACTTGGTCTGACGGAAAGACCACCAGAGCAAACGGTACCTATGTGGTGACCATCCCCACGCAGGTGGGTTATAAGAACGTGCCCGTGGGCAAGGTCGATTTGACCGCCCCCTACGATGTGAACGTCAAGGGCGTTATCGGCTTGGGTGACACCATCACCTGCACCGCCACCTACGACAAGGCCATGAATGGCGCTTTGCAGGGCGCGGACGGCGGTCTGCTCGGCGGCGTTGGCCCCTATGAAAAGTCTGACGGCGGTGAGCTCAATATCGCTCTCGATCAGGGCAAGACCACTTGGAGCGCCGCAGAGGTCTCTAAGCTCAAAGAGGACGGCAAGACCGTTGTCGGCACCACTGGCACCGACAGCGTTCACTTCACTGGCTCCGTTCGCTCCGCTTCGCAGTTCGTTAATAGCATCTCTTATCACTTCTCGACTGCTCGCGCCAATATCGGGGCTGCGTTGGATAAGGTTCACAGCGCCCCCGGCGACAATCATTAACCCAATTCCTAGCGAAAGGACTATTTATCATGGCTTACAAGCTCGACCTGAACGGTCACCGTTTCTTCCTCGCGGGCAACTCCATCGCCTACGAATATGACCGCGCCACTAACCAGCGTACCGACAAAATTGAGGGGGTTCGTTTTGATGTGGTAGACCTCCAAAATGGCTACGAGCACCTGAACGTTTTAGTGGCTGGCGCTCCCACCCTTTTGTTCGACCCCGATAATGACGAGATTCCCACGGGTACCGAGGTGGTCTTTACCAACCTCAACGCCCGCCCCTATGTCGGTCGTAACGGTCGTATCGCCGTCACCGCGTCCGCTGATGCCTGCCGACTGGCGAACCAGCCGCGCGGCAAGGAGTAACAGCCCCTGCCGCTGCCGACCCAGCTGCCGCCCCGTGTCCCAACGCCAATCGAGCGCGGGGCGGCTCTTTTCTGACAACCGAACCGATTACGATAGGAGCCGTTACTTATGGCTTATTTTATTCAACTAGTCCGAGGGATAGTAGCAAAAGCGCGTTTTAGCGCCGATTCGTTTGCTGACTTCCGCGACCGCCACCCCGCCATAGCTCGCGACCTCGGCGCATTCCTCCTCCTCCCCACTCTTGCCGCCGTCATTTGGGTGCTGTCGGCTGCTTCGGGTAACCCCAGCTCGTTCGGCTACTAGGGGGTGCGCCATGCCCAAGCCCCTGCGCGTGTTCTTCGTCTCGGTGGCGGTGCTGTACACCCTCGTCCTAGGCTGGCTCGTTTTCGAGACTGCCCGTATCGCCGCCGCCGTCCCCCCCCAGCCCTACCGCCGTTCGAGTGCTGCACCCCGTACCTTAGGGGTAGCGCCGCCGTCCCGCTCAACGCCAAGGAGTTCGATAGGTTCGACCTTTCAGACGGCTCGGCGCTCTCCCTGCGTCTGGTGCCGTCCGATGGTGCCGCCCCCGCCCTGCTCTTTGCCGTCCTTTCCTCGCCCGATGCCGCCACGCTCACCGTCAACTCGGCTTCGCTCGGCTCCCGTTCCGTTCTGGGGTCGTTCGCGGGTCACGGTGCCGAGGTCGGCTATGACGGCTCTACCGCCGCCCTCTGGACTTGCTTCGAGGTTGCGCCGCCCCTGCGTGACGGCTCGGCGCTCTCCGTCTCCGTAACCGCCGTGAACTCTGACGGCTCCCGTTCCGTTTTCTCTCGTAAGGGGGTTCCCTCCCATGCTCTCTGATGCCCTCCGTTCCCTGCCTGTGTTCGAGAAAGCCCGAAAGCGTCTCGATGCCCGCGATACCGAGTTGCTTAGAAAGGGCGTTGACGTTTCCCTGACCTCGCCCGCGCCCTCGGGTTCGTTCAAGGTCATTTTCGTCCTCTTCTCGGCTGGGCTGTCATTCGTTCTCGGCTTTAACCTGCTCATGCTCTGCGAGCGCTCGCTTTTCACCCTGCCGCTGCTGCTCCCCGCCGTGGCGCTGCTGGCGCTCTCGCTCTGGCTCGTCCTGTATGTCGCGCTGTTCGGCTCCCGCTTCGTGCCGTGCGGCTCGACCGTTCGCAACCTCGAACGGTTCCTTTATGCGAACAAGCTCTATGTCTCGCATGAGGACACGTTGTCGAACGGCACCAAGCGCGAGCGTATTGACTCCTCGCTCCGTCTCTGCGTCCTCGTGAGCGGCAACCTGCTGACCGTCCGAGCCTTTGACGATGGGAACGGCTATACCTCCAAGCTCTCCAAACTTGAGGACATGGGGCTTTGCTCCGTGATAGGTCGCCCGCTCGATTCCAAGTCGGCTGGCGTTGGCGCTACCGACTACGTTTTCCGTCTGCGCGATGATGTGCGTTTGCAGGCTGTTCCCCGCCTGCTGTCCTCCGAGCCTACGGGTCGGCTCGATTCCGTCCCACTCACTGGCGAGCTGTCGTGGAACTTCGCCCACCTGCCCCATATGCTCATAGCTGGTGGCACTGGCGGCGGTAAGTCTACCTTCCTCTACTACCTCATAGCCGAGTTCATGCGGCTGGGCAATTCCAACGGCTTTGCGGGTGAGGTCTATATCTGCGACCCCAAGAACGCCGAGCTTGCGTCGCTCTCGCATGTCATAGGCTCCGACCGCGTTGGCGTATCGCCCGCCCAGATTGCCAAGGTCGTGCGCCTTTGCAGGGAGGAAATGGATAGGCGATACGCGTACATGAGCGACCCCGAGCGTTTCCGTTTCGGTGCCAACGCCTTTACCTACGGGCTTAACCCCGTGTTCCTGATATTTGACGAGGTGGCGGCGTTCAAGGCTGCGGCTGACAAAAAGACCTTTACCGAGGTCTGGGACAACCTGACCCAGCTGGTGCTGAAAGCCCGCGCTGCCAATGTGTTCGTTATCCTCGCCATGCAGCAGCCCCGCGCCGATACCATATCGACCGACATACGCGACAACTTGGGCGCTCGCGTGTCCCTGGGTTCGCTCTCGGACGAGGGGTACCGCATGACGTTCGGCGGCTCGTTCGACTTCCTACCCATCGAGGAACGCGGCACGGGTTATATCATGCTCGACGGCTGGGACGCTCCTAAGCCCTTTAAAGCCCCGTTCGCGGACTACTCGAAGGTTGACTACCCTAAAGAGCTGAAACGGCTTTATATCGCCGCTCAACGCCGTAACGGGGTATCTGCGGACAACGCCGAGAAGGAAGAAAGCGCCGAAAGTGTGACGGATTAGGAAGTAAAGCCCCTGCCGCTGGGCGAACGCTCGGGGCGGGAAAGGGGGCGGCGGGCGCGGAGCGCCCAGCCGAGCGGAGCGACCCCCCCGCCCCGAGCGGGCGCACGGCGGCTTACTTTACTTGATTTATAGGTCATCATCTTTCCGCAGAAGTTCGCCCGTTTTGGCGATTTTCGCTGGTGAAACCCAGTTTTCCGCGGATGTGCCGAAGGTGGTATGTACCAGTGCGGCTCGAATGGGTCAAGACCATCGAGACACCCGCAACGATTGAGGTTTGGGAGTATTCCGCGCCCGCTGGGCGCATGTATCCCGAGAACTGTCGCGATGATGATTCGGAAGATGAAAGCGAACGCGGGCGTAAGCCCGAAGCAGCCGCTTACTACGATGCCGCGAGACGTCGGCAAAGGCACTACAAGGGTGTTCGTTGGGAGATAGCCCGCCTTATCGACTGCAATTTCGATGATGCTACGAAGTTCCTCACGCTCACGTTCGCCGATAACGTATCAGATATTAAATACTGCAACCGCGAGTTCTCCAAATTCGTTAGGCGTTTGAATAGGCGCGTCTATAAGTCCGATGTTATGCAGGTGCGCTATCTTGCGGTATGGGAAGCCCAGAAGCGCGGCGCTATCCACTACCACGTGGTTCTGTTCGGGTTTCCGTATATCAGGCTTTCCGAGCTTCGCGAGGTGTGGGGGCATGGTTTCGTCAAGATAAACCGTGTCGATGTCGACCAACGGCAAAACGTGGGGCGCTATATCTCCAAGTATTTCAGCAAGGACGTTGACGAGGGTTCCTACAAGCAGAAGAAGTTCTTCCGTTCGCAGAACCTGATACAGCCTATCGAGGAACGCTTTACGACTACTGAACGGCTCTCGTTCGATGGTTTCGATGTTTCCTTTACGAAAGAGTACGAACAGCAGGTGCCGAACTTCGGCGATGCGGGCGGCTATGCCCCTCGCACGGTTCGCTACACCAAGATATGCAAGGAACTAGGTAAGGAGTGTGTTGGCAATGGCAACATGTGTGATGGTCGATAAGGCTGACGTTCAGGCGCTGGGTTTCAGCGCGTCCAAGTCTGCTGACATTATCAGGGCTGCTAAAGCTCTCATGGTTTCCAAGGGGTTCGGGTTCTACGGCTCCCGCAAGGTCGGGCGCGTCCCCGCGTCCGCTGTCGCCGAGATAATCGGCGTTTACCCCGTGGGGGCGAACGATGCCAAGGTGAGTAACGTCTACCGCGATGCCGCGTTCTCGGCTCCTTCGGACGGATAATCTCCTCGCCATCGGTTGGTTTTCAAAAGATTTTAAAATCTGGGCAACAGCACTTGCCCTAAGTATTTCAATCGACTATTATTCTTTTTGACATAAGGGCTAACCTATTAGCCCAGAATGAAAGGAGTAATCATGTCTGTATCGCAGTACCCCGTCCCAGATGGAATCAGAAACTTCAAGCGCGGATTCTTCGTTGACGATATGGGTGGCAGCGTATTTATCGAATGCTTTCAGTTCGGTCAAGTCATTGTCGCTCTGGCACATGGCGACCGCTTAGTTAAATTGGAGGTCAAGACCGTTGAGCTGGAAGGTCAAGTGCTCCCCGCGAACCTTCTCGGCTATGGCAGGATAGACGGCTGCTGCTGTTGGTGTTCCCTGTTGCTCGACCATAACCTGTATCTAGGCAAGAGCCCGAGCGAGCTTAATCTGACGTTTGAGGGCTTGGCGATAGTGTCAGATGATGAGGACGAGTAGCACGTAGCTCTCAGCCCCTGACCTGCGAATACGGGTCGGGGGCTTTGTTTTTAGCAACAGATAGGAAAGGACTGGTAGCCTATGACTGGTTGTACGATGGTCAATAAGACCGATATTATCGGCGTTGACCCCGTGGGGGCGAACGATGCCCAAGGTGAGTAACGTGTACCGCGATGCGCGTAACGGCTCGTGGTATTTCGTGGCTAACCTCGGCACCGATGCCGAGGGCAAGCGCGTACGCCACTGGGGGCGCGGCTACAAGACCCAGAAGGACGCGAAAGCCGCCTACGATGCGTATATGGCTGACTTCTCCAAGACCGCCGTAAAGGTCAACTCGACAATGAGTTTCGGCGAGTTCTTCTGCACGTACTGGGTTCCAGACTACAAGGCTAGAACCCGTGAAAGCACGTTCGCCGTGCGTTCCCAGATGGCGCGAAAGCGTTTCGCGCGTTGGGATCGCTGTCGGCTGCGCGACATTGACGCGCCCGCCCTTAAACGTTGGCAGAATGAGCTTGTTTCTGCTTACTCGCCCGCCTATGCGCGTTCCGTTTACGGGTATTTCGCTATGGTTCTGGACATGGCGGTTAAAATCGGGCTGTTGCAGCGCAACCCCGCCCGCACTGTCGGCAACGTCCCGAAAGCCCGCAGGGAAGTCGATTTCTGGACGCGTGACGAGTTTGAGCGGGTGGCGGCTACGTTCGACACGAACGAGTATTACGGGCTTCATGGCTTCACGTGCCTGTGGCTGCTGTACATGACGGGGCTTCGGCTCGGTGAAGCCCAAGCCCTGCGCTGGTCGGCTATCGACTTCGGCTCGGGAACCCTGACGGTGTCCTGCTCGATGTACTACCGCAACGCCCAAGACTGGAAGATTACACCGCCCAAGACCAAGGCGGGCAAGCGCGTTATCGCCCTCGATTCGCTCACGCTGGGGTACCTTTCGCGTTGGTACGATGTTCAGCAGCGGAATATCTGTAGCGATTTCGTGCTGTCTCGTGACGGCTCCCCGCTCTCCAAGCACGTCATTGGTCGTATTATCGAGCGCCACGCGCCAATGGCTGGCGTTCACCGTATCCGCGTTCACGCGCTTCGCCACAGCCACGCCGCGCTGCTCATAAGTCTGGGCGAGAACGCCTTGGCTATCCGCGACCGTCTCGGTCATGAGGACGTTAAGACCACGCTCGGAACCTATGGGCATTTGTACGCCGATGCTGACAAGGGCGTTGCCGCCCGTCTCGATGCCGCGTTCTCGCCCTCGGGCGGGCAACCCGTGGGCAGCCCTCCGAACCCGAGCGATACGCCCGAACCTGTGGGCAACGTTGTGAAAGACGTATAAAACCGCAGGTCGGGCGCTATGGAACCGTGTTTCGTTATGCGGGGGGATTGTACCTGATGGGAAAGGTTTAGGCGAAGTAGGCTACGCCGCTCTCAAAGATCGGCATGAACTTATCGCCGGGGACATGCTCGGGCACGTTGCGGTACAGGTTGTCGCCGCGACGCTCGGCATGGCCCATCTTGCCCAGGACGCGGCCGTCGGGGCTCGTGATGCCCTCGATGGCGAGTGCGGAGCCGTTGGGGTTGACGGAAAGATCCATGCTGGGCTTGCCGTCCTCGCCCACGTACTGCGTGGCGACCTGGCCGTTGGCGATCAGCTGGGCGAGCACTTCGTCATTGGCGACAAAGCGGCCCTCGCCGTGGCTGATGGCGACGGTGTAGGGGTCGTCCAGGCTGCACTGCGACAGCCACGGGGACAAGTTGGACGAGATGCGGGTGCGCACCAGACGGCTCTGGTGGCGACCGATGGTGTTGAACGTCAACGTGGGCGTATCGGGCGTGGCGTCGACGATGTCGCCGTAGGGCACCAGGCCGAGCTTGATCAGGGCCTGGAAGCCGTTGCAGATGCCCAGCATCAGGCCATCGCGGGCCTTGAGCAGGTCGCGGACTGCCTCGGTGACCTCGGGAGCGCGGAAGAACGCCGTGATGAACTTGGCGGAGCCGTCGGGCTCGTCGCCGCCCGAGAAGCCGCCGGGGATCATAACGATCTGGCTTGCACGGATGCGGCGGGCAAGCTCGCGGGTGCTCTCGGCGACGGCCTCGGGCGTGAGGTTGTTGATCACGAAGGTGTCGGCCTCGGCACCGGCGGCACGGAAGGCGCGGGCGCTGTCGTACTCGCAGTTGTTGCCGGGGAACACGGGGATGATCACGCGCGGGCGGGCGATCTTGGCGCCGCCGTACACGTGGATATCCTTGGCGCGGAAGTCGATGGTCTCGACCTCGGGGGTCTCGCCGGCGCTGCGGTAGGTGAAGACGCCCTCGATGCCGCTCTCCCAGGCCTCCTGGAGCTCGGAGAGCTCGATGACTTCGGAACCGGTGTCGATGACATAGCCCTCGACGGTGGTGCCCAGGGGCTCGACGACAACGCCGTCGGCGACCTCGGGCAGCTCGGCATCCTCGGCGAGCTCGACAATAAAGCTGCCGTAGAGCGGGGTGAAGAGGCTCTCCACGTCTACATCCTCGGCAAGCTCGATACCGATCTGGTTACCGACGCACATCTTAAAGAGGCTCTCGGCGCCGCAGCCGTAGCCGGGCGTGGAGATGGCCAGGGCGTTGCCGGTAGCAGTGAGCGCCTCGACGGCGTCAAACGCGGCGAGCAGCTGCTGAGCATCGGGGCGGTAGTCCTCGCTATAGGTGGCGGGGGCGATGCGGACGACGCGGTGCGTGAGGCCCTTGAACTCGGGCGAGACGGCGCGGGCGGCCTTGCCCACGGCGACGGCGAAGCTGATCAGGGTCGGCGGAACGTTGAGCTCGCCGGCCTCGTCCTCAAACGAACCGCTCATGGAGTCCTTGCCGCCGATGGCACCGGCACCCAGGTCGACCTGGGCCATAAGGGCACCCAGGACGGCAGCCATGGGCTTGCCCCAGCGCTCTGCTTCGGTGCGCAGGCGCTCGAAGTACTCCTGGAAGGAGAGGTAGGCGCGCTTGTGCTCAAAGCCGGCGGCAACGAGCTTGGCGATGGACTCGACCACGGACAGGTAGGCACCCGCAAACTGGTCGGCCTCCATCAGGTAGGGGTTGAAGCCCCATGCCATGGCGCTCGCCGTGGTGGTCTCGCCGTCCACGGGGAACTTGGCGACCATGGCAGAACTCGGGGTGAGCTGCGTCTTGCCGCCAAAGGGCATGAGCACGGTTGCGGCACCGATGGTGGAGTCGAAGCGCTCGGAAAGGCCCTTGTTGGAGGCAACGTTGAGGTCGGTGACAAGCGAGGTCATGCGCTCGGCAAGCGTGGTGCCGGCCCAGCTGGGCTGCCACACGCTGCGGGCGCAGACGTGAGCAGTCTGGTGCTTGGGCGCACCGTTGGAGTTGAGGAACTCGCGGGACAGGTCGACGATGGCGACGCCGTTCCAGGCCATGCGCATGCGCGGCTCGGCGGTAACCTCGGCGATGACGGTCGCCTCCAGGTTCTCCTCGGCGGCGTAGCCCATGAACTCATCGACGTCACCATCGGCGACGGCGCAGGCCATGCGCTCCTGGGACTCGGAGATGGCGAGCTCAGTGCCGTCAAGACCGTCGTACTTCTTGGTCACGGTGTCCAGGTCCACGTACAGGCCGTCGGCAAGCTCGCCCACGGCGACCGAGACGCCGCCAGCGCCAAAGTCATTGCAGCGCTTGATCAGACGGCAGGCGTCGCCGCGGCGGAACAGGCGCTGCAGCTTGCGTTCGACCGGGGCGTTGCCCTTCTGGACCTCGGCACCCGAGGTCTCGATGGACTCGGTGTTCTGGGTCTTGGAAGAGCCGGTAGCGCCACCGATGCCATCACGGCCAGTGCGGCCGCCCAGCAGGATGATCTTGTCGGTGGGGGCGGGGCACTCGCGACGCACGTGGTTTGCCGGGGTGGCGCCCACGACGGCGCCGACCTCCATACGCTTGGCGACGTAGCCGGGGTGATAGAGTTCGTTGACCTGACCGGTGGCAAGGCCGATCTGGTTGCCGTAGCTGGAGTAGCCGGCGGCAGCAGTGGTCACGAGCTTACGCTGCGGCAGCTTGCCCTCGAGCGTCTCGGACACGGGGACGGTGGGGTCGCCGGCGCCGGTGACACGCATGGCCTGGTACACGTAGCTGCGGCCCGACAGCGGGTCGCGGATGGCACCGCCCACGCAGGTGGCGGCACCACCGAAGGGCTCGATCTCGGTCGGGTGGTTGTGGGTCTCGTTCTTAAAGAGGAACAGCCAGTCCTGGTCCTCGCCGTCGACATCGACCTTCACCTTGACGGTGCAGGCGTTGATCTCCTCGGACTCGTCGACATCGGTCATGACGCCGGTCTTCTTGAGGTACTTGGCGCCGATGGTGCCCATGTCCATGAGGCAGACGGGCTTGGTGTCGCGACCGAGTTCGTGGCGCATCTCCATGTAGCGGTCGAAGGCCTGCTGCACCACGGCGTCGTCGATCGTCACGTCGTCCAGGACGGTGCCGAAGGTGGTGTGGCGGCAGTGATCAGACCAGTAGGTGTCGATCACGCGGATCTCGGTGATGGTGGGGTCGCGATCCTCATCGCGGAAGTACTGCTGGCAGAAGGCGATGTCCGCCTCGTCCATGGCAAGGCCGCGCTCGGAAATAAAGGCGGCAAGGCCGGCTTCGTCGAGCTCGCGGAAACCGTCGAGCACCTCGACGGGCTGGGGCTCGGGGGTCTCCATGTACAGCGTCTCGGGCAGGTCGAGCGAGGCGATGCGCGCCTCGACGGGGTTCACCACGTAGTGCTTGATGGCATCAATGGCGGCCTCGTCCAGAGCGCCCGAGATCATATAGACCTTGGCGGAGCGCACGGCGGGGCGCTCGCCCTGGCTGATGAGCTGCACGCACTCGCTGGCGGAGTCGGCGCGCTGGTCAAACTGGCCAGGCAGGAATTCGACGGCAAAGACGGCGCCATCGCTTGCGGGGAGCTCGTCGTAGGTCACATCGACCTGGGGCTCGCTAAAGACGGTCGGCACGCAGGACCGGAAAAGCTCCTTGTCGATGCCCTCGACGTCGTAGCGGTTGATAATCCTCAGGGCCTCGATGCCCTTGATGCCGAGAATTTCGGTCAGCTCGCCCTTGAGCTGCTGAGCCTCGACGTCGAACCCGGGTTTCTTCTCCACGTAGATACGAGAGACCATTGGTTCCTGCCTTCCTGATCGGTTGGGCGTACGGTACGGTATGCGGCAGCGGTCGGTTTGCGGGGTCTGCCCTGCGGTCGCCTTGAGCCACATGTTTGTAAACCTCACTATGATACGACAGCTCGCGGCGCGTTGAGGACGGCGAGGGTGCTACAGTGAAGCGCAAACAAGAGAAAGGCATCACATGGCATTCGTTTCGCTCGCCATCATCGCACTCGTGGCCTTTGCGAGTCCTTTTATCGCCTCGGCGATTCCCGGAAAACCCGTTCCCGAGACGGTCTTTTTGCTCGTGCTCGGCGCGGTACTGGGACCCCATATGCTCGGCGTCATCCATGTAGATGCTGAGGTCTCGCTCGTGTCCGAGCTCGGCCTGGCCTTTTTGTTCCTGCTTGCCGGTTTTGAGATCGATCCCAAGAACATCACGGGCGTCGAGGGGCGCTACGGTATGGCCACGTGGGTCGTCACGTTTGGCATCGCCTGGCTTGCCGTGCGCTTTACCCCGTGGTTCTCGGTTAGCCATTTCGACGGTATCGCCGTGACGCTGGCACTCACTTCGACGGCGCTCGGCACGCTCGTGCCCATCATGCGCGAGCGTTCGCTCGCCGGCACGCGTGTGGGCGACTCCATCCTTGCCTATGGCACATGGGGAGAGCTCGGTCCCGTGCTCGCCATGTCGGTGCTGCTCTCCGCTCGTACTGGTATCCAGACGCTCGTGATCCTTGGCCTGTTTGCTGTGGTCTGCGTGCTGTTGGCCGTGGTCCCGAGCCGCTCCAAGCGCGTGGGTAGTCGCTTCTTTACGTTTGTCGAGGAACGGGCCGACACAACGTCGCAGACGTTCGTGCGCCTGACGGTGCTCATCCTGGTCACGCTCGTGGCGTTTTCCGCCATCTTTGATCTCGACATCGTGTTGGGCTCTTTTGCTGCCGGCTTTGTCCTGCGCTATATCATCCCCGAGGGCAACCATACGCTCGAGACCAAGCTCGATGGCCTGGCCTATGGCTTTTTGATTCCGGTGTTCTTTACCGTGTCGGGCGCAAAGATCGACCTGACGGCCGTGGCATCGCGCCCGGGTCTGCTCGTGGGCTTTATCGCGGCGTTGCTGATCATTCGCGCCGTGCCGATCCTTGTCTCTATGAGCATTTGTCCCACGACGCGCGACGTTTCGGCGTATGGCCGCATTACCGTGGCCCTGTACTGCACTACGGCGCTGCCGATCATCGTTGCCGTGACGAGTGTGGCCGTCAACGCAGGCGCTCTTTCGCAAGACGTCGCCTCGGTTATGGTGGCCGCCGGTGCCATCACAGTGTTCTTGATGCCGCTGCTCGCGCAGCTCTTCTACCGCGTGGTCGACGCCGCACCGGTCGCTGCCGTGGCAGAAGTTGCCGAGCATCCTTCCGACGCGCTCGATATTCTGCGCGCCCATCACGACCTGGCGAGCCTGCTCGCACGAGAGCACGAGCTTTTGACCTCGCATGGCCATGGGCGTTCGCTCGACGGCATACCTACCCTTGATTCCATTGCCGACCGCCTCTCGACCGAGGCGGCAAGCGGACACATCGATGCCCGTATCGTGGACGCCGCCCATTTGCTGGCCGAGAAGACCTATGGCGACGAGATCGACCCGTCCAAGCTGACTCCGCGTGAGCGCCGCCGCCTGGAGCGCGCTAAGCTCGCCGTGCGCGAATACCGCCGCCGCATGCTGGAGCTCTATGCGCGCGAAGAAGCCGAAGACGACGACGGTAAGTAGTCGATACTTTCTCGGGGAAGCCGCGTCCCGCTTTGAAGGCTCGGAACGGGATGTGGTTTCCGAAACGGGGAGCGTTGGGAAACTGTGTCCCGGAATGGGCGCTCAGAGTGGGATGCAGCTTCCGCGAGAGACCCGTTGCGGAAACGGTATCCCAGAATCGGCGTTCAAAACGGGGCACTCTTTCCGAAACATGGCCCTGAGGGAAGCTGCGTCCCGGTCTGAGTCGGAATTCCGGGACACAGCTTCCCTTTCAAACAGAAGAAGGCGCGCTGCCTGCAGTTGATGCAGACGGCGCGCCTTCTTTGTTGGACTATGTTGAGGCTGGGAGCTGAGGCTTGTGGTCCCTTAAGAGCGGGCGGCTCCGTCGACGGGGAGCACGGCACCCGTAACATAGGAGGACATGTCGCTCGCCAAGAAAACAAAGGCGTTGGCGACATCCTCGGGCTCGCCCATGCGACCCAGCGGAATGGTGGCGATGATGGGCTTGATGACCTCTTCGGGCAGGTTGGCGACCATATCGGTCTTGGTTACGCCAGGTGCGACGGCGTTGACGCGAATGCCCATGGGGGCGAGCTCGCGCGAGAGCGACTGGACCATGCCGTTGACGGCGAACTTGGACGTGGGATAGCCGACGCCGGAGGGCTGACCGTACTTGGCGACCATCGAGCTCGTGGTGGTGATGGTGCCGCCGTGGCCGGCCTCGGTCATGATCTTGGCGGCAGCCTGGTGGCCATTAAAGACGGCGACGACGTTGAGGTCCATGACCTTTGCAAACTCCTCGGCCGTGTAGTCCAAGAGGGGTGAACGCTGGGAGATACCGGCATTGTTGATGACCGTGTCCAGGCCGCCCATGTCGGCTGCAGTCTGCGTAAAGGCCTCAGTCACGGCCTCGAGCGAGGTGAGATCGCAGGAGCGACCCCAGACCTTGGCGTCGGGATAGGCGGCTGTCAGCTTCTCAACGGCCGTGTCGGCAGTCTCCTGGCGCGAGCCAAAGACGGTGACGGCAGCGCCTTCCTCGATAAAACGGCAGGCGATGGCATAGCCGATACCGCGTGTGCCTCCGGTGATGATTGCTTTCTTGCCCTCGAGCAACATGGTGCTTCCTCTCATCGCGGGCGGACATTCGCAGCACAGCGTAGCGGTAGTCGGAATCGGCCGCGTTTGCATATCGGTGAACGGTAGCCCGCGTTACCGATGAGCGGCTCGCGCAAATATGCTTTGCCGTTGTGCTTAGGGCAGGTGACAAAAGGGCTCCCGTCCCACATCGGACGGGAGCCCTCAAGGCGCGTATTGCTAGGCGAGCGTTGGACTAGTTCGCCATGACGCCTTCGGTCCAAGCCTCAACGTCCTCGATGCGCAGGACGTTGGCGACCTCGGCCACGCAGTTGACGCCGGCAAGCTCGGCGGCGGCAGCTTGGACGTCCTTCTCGAGCGCGCGGTGCGTCAGGAAGATGACCGAGCAGGCATCGCTGACGCCCGATTTGCCGTCCTCGACCTGGTTGATGAGCGAGATCGAGATGTTGTGCTTGGCAAAGATGTCGACCGTCTCGGACAGGGCGCCCACGCGGTCGGCGACTTTCAGGCGCACATAGTACTTGGTCTGGAGCTCGTCCATGGGCTTAAAGGTGAGGTTGTGGCCATAGGGCTCAATCTCGGGCAGCGGAGCCACGCCGCGGCTGATCTGCTCGGAGAGCGACAGGATATCGCCCACGACGGCGCTCGCGGTGGGGAAGGAGCCTGCGCCCGCGCCGTAGAACATGGTCTCGCCCACGGCGTCGCCTACCACGTAGACGGCGTTCATGGCGCCGTTGACCTTGGCGAGCATATGGTCTGCGGGGATCAGCGTGGGATGCACGCGAACGTCGACGCCAGCGTCGGTGTTGCGGGCGATGCCGAGCAGTTTGATGGTGTAGCCGAGCTCGCGGGCCTGGGCGATGTCCTCGGCGCCGATGGTGCGGATACCCTGCTGGTACACATCATCGGTGGTAACGCGGGTGCCAAAGCCGATGGAGGCGAGGATGGCCGTCTTGCTGGCGGCATCGAAGCCGTCGACGTCGGCGGACGGGTCGGCCTCGGCATAGCCCTTAGCCTGTGCGTCGGCGAGCACGTCAGCGTAATCGGCGCCCTCGGCGTCCATGCGCGACAGGATGTAGTTGGTGGTGCCGTTGAGGATGCCGGCGATGGTCAGGATCTTGTTACCCACCAGGTCGTGCTCGAGTGTGCTGACAATGGGGATGCCGCCACCGCAGCTGGCCTCGCACTTAATCTGCACGCCGCACGCACGCGCCTTCTCGGCAAGCGTCTCGACATGGCGGCCCAGCAGGGCCTTGTTGGCGGAGACGACATGCTTGCCGTTCTCGAAGGCAGTGGTGAAGATCTCGGTTGCGGGATGCTCGCCACCAATCAGCTCGACGACGATGTCGACGGCGGGGTCGGTGACGACATCGTGCCAGTCGCTCGTAAAGGCCTCGCGCTCAATGCCTGCCGCCTCGGCCTGCTCCCAAGCAAGCGCGCAGGCGCGGGTCAGCTTAAGGTCGATGCCGTAGGCTGCCAGGTACTCATCGTGGTGGCTCTTGATCAGACGGGCCACGCCGCCGCCGACGGTTCCCAGACCGATCAGACCGACGTTCACGGTGCGCAGGGATTCGCTCATAGATAGCTCCTTCGTGCATCTTATGGATGGATTAACCGCTTAAAGGTTGAGTGCATTCTAGCGTGAACCGAGGGCGCGTGCTCGCCAGGCAACAGGAGTCGCACAAAACGGCACCCCCGAAACGCTGCGGAAACATTGGAAACATGCTCGCTACAAACGGAACTCCGTAACAAACTGTCAACGTTTGCGCCATAAGGTTTGCCCCGTACCGCAAGACGGCCGCACTGCGGCCAGCGAAAAAGGTGGACACCATGTTCAACATCAACAGCACGCTCAGCCGAAGGAACTTTCTCGCCGGCGCCGCGGCGCTCGGCAGCACCGCGGCACTCGCTGGTTGTTCGTCGGGTGGCTCGGACGGCGGCTCCGCCGATGACGGCAAGACCTTCAAGATTGGCGTTATCGGCCCTCTGACCGGCGCCGCGGCAACCTATGGCGTCTCGGCCGAGAAGGGCGCCAAGCTCGCCGCCAAGGATTTCTCGACCAAGGACCTCAAGCTCTCGCTTAAGTCCGAGGACGATGTCGCCGACGGCGAGAAGGCCATCAACGCCTTCAATACGTTGTGCGACTGGGGCATGCAGGCGCTCGTCGGCCCCGTCACCACCGGTGCTGCCGTCGCCGTCTCGGGCGAGATTGCCGACGATATGCTCATGGTCACGCCTTCGGCCTCGTCGCTCGACGTGACCAAGGATAAGACAACGGTCTTTCAGGTTTGCTTCACCGATCCCACCATGGGTGCCAGCGCCGCGAAGTTCTTGGCCGAGAAGTATGCAGACGCCAAGATCGCCCTGTTCTACAACTCCGGCGATACGTATAGCTCGGGCGTTGCCGACGCTTTTGCCGAGCAGGCCAAGGCATCCAAGCTCGACATCGTCGATACCGAGACCTTTAAGGACGACTCTTCCACGAGCTTTACCAACCAGCTCACCAAGGCCAAGGAGACCGGCGCCACGCTTATCTTTGCGCCGATCTACTACACGCCGGCGTCCGTCCTGCTCAAGAACGCCAAGGACATGGGCTACGACATGACCCTCATGGGCACCGACGGCATGGACGGTCTGCTCTCCGTTGAGGGCTTCGATACCTCTCTTGCCGAGGGCGTGCTGCTCATGACCCCGTTCTCTGCCGACGATGAGAAGAACGCCGACTTCGTCAAGGCCTATAAGGACGCCTACGACGAGACGCCCAACCAGTTCGCCGCCGATGCCTATGACTGCGTCCATGCGATTGTCGAGGCTATCGATAAGGCAGACATCGACATTACGGCCGACGGCGCCGACATTGCCGGCGACCTTGCCAAGGCCATGCGCAAGATCAAAATCGAGGGCCTGACGGGCGAGCTGACGTGGAACGACAAGGGGCAGGTTGAAAAGCCCGCTACGGCCTATGTGATTCAGGACGGCAAGTACATCGCCGCCTAGGTGCGTACAAAACGCGACCGGTGAGGCTGTTTTAATCAGGGCAAGGGCGCTTGTAGCGGAATGGAAACATTACTTTCACACAATAAAGTGGCTAAACTGCATAAACCAATAGAAATACGCATAATTATGGATAAACGGACAAAACAAAAGAAAAGTTGAAATAATCGCCACTTTTCTCAACTAAAGCGTCTACTATTTTGCGAACGCCGAACACGGCGAAGGATGGCCTGTCGGGCAACCAAAACCCGACGAGATTTGAGAGGAGAGCCGCATGTCGAGCCTCACCGGTAAGTCATTGAACCCTGTTATGAATCGCAGGAGCGTTATCGCGAGCGCAGCAGGTCTGGGGGCGATGTCCATTCTAGCTGGCTGCTCCTCCAACGGCGGCGACAGCGGTTCCGCTTCGGGCGACGCTTCGTTTAAGATCGGCACCATCGGCCCGCTGACCGGTGCCGCCGCGTCTTACGGCAAGTCCGTTACCCAGGGCGTCGAGCTTGGCTGCAAGGACTTCTCCACCAAGGAGCTACCGCTTGCCAGCAAGGCCGAGGATGATCAGGCCGATGGCGAGAAGGCCGTCAACGCCTTCAACACCCTGCTCGACTGGGGCATGCAGGCCCTCGTCGGCCCAACCACCACGGGTGCGTCGGTTGCCGTTGCCGCCGAGTGCGGAAACGACCCCAAGACGTTCATGATCACCCCGTCCGCGTCCTCCGAGGACGTCACTGACGGCAAGGATTGCGTCTTCCAGGTTTGCTTCACCGATCCCAACCAGGGCGTCAACGCTGCCAAGTTCCTGGCGCAGAAGTATGCGGACGAGAAGTTCGTGCTGTTCTATAACTCCGGCGACGCTTATTCTTCGGGTGTCGCGGATGCCTTTAAGGCCCAGGCCGCTGAGTCCAAGCTCGAGGTTGTCGACGAGGAGACCTTTAAGGACGACTCCGCCACGAGCTTTACCAACCAGCTGACCAAGGCCAAGCAGGCCGGCGCCACCATGATCTTTGCACCAATCTACTACACGCCGGCGTCCGTCCTGCTCAAGAACGCCAAGGACATGGGCTACGACGTCAAGATGATGGGCTGCGACGGCATGGACGGCATCCTGGGCGTTGAGGGCTTCGACACTTCTCTTGCCGAGGGCCTGCTGCTCATGACCCCGTTCTCCGCCGACGACGAGAAGAACGCCGACTTCGTCAACGCCTACAAGGATAAGTACGGCGATACTCCCGACCAGTTTGCCGCCGACGCCTATGACGGCGTGCATGCTGTGGCTGAGGCCCTCAAGGAGGCCGGCCTTGGCGTCGACGCTGATCCAACCGAAGTCGCCGAGAAACTGCCCGAGGCCATGTGCAACATTACCGTTGACGGCCTGACCGGCAAGCTCTCCTGGAACGACAAGGGCCAGGTCCAGAAGGACCCGACTGCGTACGTCATCACCGACGGCAAGTACGTACAGGCCTAATTGGCCGCCTTACATAGAGCGGTTTTGGTCCCAAGCAGGGGAGGTTTTGGCCTTCCCTGCTTGCTTGGTATCTAGGGGCAACGTAACGTCCCTGTTTCATACATCAACTGGAAACCTATTCGAAAGGGGGATGTGGAACATGACGGTCTTTATCCAATACCTGGTCAACGGCCTGTCCATGGGCAGCGTCTACGCCATCATCGCGTTGGGCTACACCATGGTCTACGGTATCGCCAAGATGCTGAACTTCGCTCACGGCGACGTCATCATGGTTGGTGCCTATGTCTCGTTCTGCGCCACGTCGTATCTCGGCCTCCCGGGCTGGGCATCTGTAATTCTCTCTTGCGCGGTCTGCACGGTTCTCGGTGTTCTCATTGAGGGCCTGGCCTATAAGCCGCTGCGCCAGGCGGGCCCGCTGGCCGTTTTGATCACGGCTATCGGCGTGTCCTACTTCCTGCAGAATGCCGCGCAGCTCCTGTGGGGCGCCACGCCCAAGAACTTTACTTCGCTCGTCACCTTCCCGGTGCCGGAGTTCTTGGCCAAGTACAACGTGAGCGCCGTATCGCTCGTCACCATCGTCGCCTGCCTGGTGATCATGGCCGGCCTGGTATTCTTTACGGGTAAGACCAAGATGGGCAAGGCCATGCGTGCCGTGTCCGAGGACAAGGCCGCCGCTCAGCTCATGGGCATCAACGTCAACCGCACCATCTCGATGACGTTTGCCATCGGCTCGGCACTTGCCGCTATCGCCGGCGTGCTTCTGTGCTCCTACTCGCCGGTGCTGCAGCCCACCACGGGCGCCATGCCCGGCATCAAGGCTTTCGACGCTGCCGTCTTCGGCGGCATCGGCTCCATTCCCGGTGCCTTTGTCGGCGGCATTCTCATCGGTATCATCGAGGCGATGGCCCAGGCCTACATTTCCACGAGTCTTGCCAACTCCATCGTTTTTGGTGTTCTGATTATCGTCCTGCTCGTCAAGCCTGCCGGCCTCTTGGGCAAGTACGTCCCCGAGAAGGTGTAGGTGAGCGTTATGAAGTTTCTTAAAGACAAGCAGACGCGTCACGACTTTGTTACGTACGCCATGTGCATCGTGGCATTCGCCATCGTGTTCTTTATGCAGTCCAACCATATGATCCCGCGCATGATCGCCGGTCAGCTGGTCCCCATCACGGCCTACATCGTTATGGCCATCTCGCTCAACCTCGTTGTCGGCATCGCGGGCGACCTGTCGCTGGGCCATGCGGGCTTTATGAGTGTCGGTGCCTATACGGGCATCGTCACCGCCGTCGCCCTCGAGAGCGCTGTTCCCTCCGATCCGGTGCGCCTTGTCATCAGCATCGTGGTCGGTGCCATCGCTGCCGCCATCCTGGGCTTTTTGATCGGCATCCCGGTCCTTCGCCTGAGCGGTGACTACCTGGCCATCGTGACTTTGGCTTTTGGCGAGATTATCAAAGAGATCGTTACCTGCCTTATCGTGGGCGTCGACTCCCGCGGTCTGCACGTGATCTTTAACATCACGGGTAACTCCACAATCGACGATCTGCACCTGCTCGAGGACGGCACCGCCATCATCAAGGGCGCCCAGGGCGCCTCGGGCGTGTCGACGTACTCGACCTTCCTCGCCGGTGCCATCCTGGTTATGGTTGCGCTCGTGATTGTGCTCAATCTGGTTCGCAGCCGTACCGGCCGTGCCATCATGGCAGTGCGCGACAACAAGATCGCTGCCGAGTCCGTGGGTATCTCTGTCACCCAATACCGCATGATCGCTTTCGTGGTTTCAGCTGCCCTCGCCGGTGCCGCCGGAGCCCTGTTCGGCGGAAACTTCTCGCAGCTTTCCGCCACCAAGTTCGACTTCAACACGTCGATTCTGGTTCTGGTGTTCGTGGTCTTGGGCGGTCTGGGCAATATGCGCGGTTCCGTCATCGCGGCGGCGCTGCTCACGGTGCTGCCCGAGCTGCTTCGCCAGTTCTCGGACTACCGCATGCTCATCTACGCCATCGTGTTGATTCTGGTCATGGTCTTTACCAACAATCCGCAACTCAAGGCGTTTTTTGCACGTATTAAGGATCGTTTTGCTCCCAAGAAGGAGGTGACAGCCGATGTCCAGTAAGTTTGAGTTCAACAAGGGCAAGATGGTCCCGTATCCTTCTGGCGCCATTGTTCCCGATCGCGACCTGGGCCATCGCCCGGCGCTCGAGTGCATCCACCTGGGCATTGAGTTCGGCGGCCTCAAAGCGGTCGACGACTTTAGCCTGACTATCGGCAAGACCGAGATCGCCGGTCTGATCGGTCCCAACGGTGCCGGTAAGACCACGGTCTTCAACCTGCTCACCAAGGTATACCAGCCCACGCACGGCACCATTCTGCTCGATGGCGAGGACACCTCGGGCAAGTCCGTCTACCAGGTCAACCGCATGGGCATCGCCCGCACCTTCCAAAACATCCGCCTGTTTAACACCATGACGGTGGAGGATAACGTAAAGGTCGGTCTGCACAACCAGGAGCGTTACTCCGGTTTTGAGGGCGTGCTGCGCCTGCCGACGTATTGGAAGCACGAGAAGGCCGCCCATGAGCGCGCCATGGAGCTGCTCTCCATCTTTGATATGGAGCATCTGGCAAACGAGCAGGCCGGATCGCTGCCTTACGGCGCCCAGCGTCGCCTGGAGATTGTCCGCGCGCTTGCCACCAACCCCAAGCTGTTGCTGCTCGACGAGCCTGCCGCCGGCATGAATCCGTCCGAGACCGCGGAGCTCATGGCGAACATCGTAAAGATCCGCGACACCTTTGGCATTGCCATCATGCTGATCGAGCACGACATGTCGCTCGTCATGAACATCTGCGAGGGCATCTGCGTGCTTAACTTTGGCAAGGTCATCGCCAAGGGCACGGCCGAGGAAATCCAGAACAACGACGCCGTTATTGAGGCATATCTGGGCAAGCAGGATAAGGGGGAGAACTAAATGGCAGAGCCGATGCTTTCCGTCTACAACATCAACGTCTGGTACGGCGCCATCCACGCCATCAAGGACATCTCCTTTAACGTCAACGAGGGTGAGATCGTGGCCTTGATCGGTGCCAACGGTGCCGGTAAGTCCACGACGCTTAAAACCGTTTCGGGCCTGCTGCGCTCTAAGACCGGTTCCATCAAGTTTATGGGCGAGGACATTACCCATACGCCTGCCGACAAGTTGGTGGGCAAGGGCCTGGCCCAGGTTCCCGAGGGCCGTCGCGCCTTTTTGCAGATGACGGTCGAGGAGAACCTGGAGATGGGCGCCTATACGCAGCCCAAGTCCACGGTGGCTCCGGGCCTAGAGCGCGTCTACGAGCAGTTCCCGCGCCTGAAGGAGCGCCGTCGCCAGGTCGCCGGCACCCTTTCGGGCGGCGAGCAGCAGATGCTCGTTATGGGCCGCGCCCTTATGAGTAACCCCAAGCTGCTCATGCTCGACGAGCCTTCCATGGGCCTGGCGCCGATTCTGATTGAGCAGATCTTCCAGATTGTCGAGGACCTGCACAAGGCCGGCACCACGGTGCTTCTGGTCGAGCAGAACGCGCAGATGGCACTCTCGATCGCCACGCGCGGCTACGTGCTCGAGACCGGCAAGATCACCATGACCGGCACGGGCCAAGAGCTCCTGCACGACGATAACGTCCGCAAAGCCTACCTGGGCGGTTAACTAGTTACGCGGTTTTACCAAACCGCGTAACGGCTCGACGCTGCAAGCCCGCCAGAGCGGCAATCTGCCTTTCAACTTCGGCGGCATGACCAGAAGGTCAAT
>CABUDS010000019.1 GCA_902490405.1 uncultured Collinsella sp. | reverse complement strand
GGCCAGCCCGTGGGAGGCCAGGGCGCCGCTGACCGGTGGACGGCACCGAGCCGTCGCAAGACTTGAAGAAGGGGGGAGGCCTCGCGGCCTCCCCCTTCTTTTGCGTTTGATAGAGAGCTGTAATACAAGAACTTGCCTTCGTTTAGCTTGTCTTACTGTTTGGCTGTATTTTGAGTCCTTCTTTTCTATTTGCGCGATAATAACTCCCATTGGCGTAAGGGAGGACTTGATGTTTACCGTTTTTGTCTTGGGCAATATTGCTTCGGGTAAGTCGACTGCCTGCCGCTATTTCGAATCTCGTGGCGCTATGCTTATCGATCTGGATGAGCTTGCAAAATCGCTGTATGTGCCGGGCTCTGATATCGTTAACGCTCTTGCGGATGAATTCGGTTGGGACATTTTGGATGAGATAGGCGGCATTCGCCGCAGCATCCTCGCTTCTCGAGCTTTCGCTTCTCCTGATTCGGTCACACGGCTCAATGGCATCGTGCATCCCGTTCTGATTGAACAGCTTTCGCTTAGGATTCTCGATCCGGTTTGTTGTACGGTTTCATCTCCCCGTTATCCCTTTGCGGTGGTCGAGGTTTCTGCTCCGACTGGTTTTGAGGATGCATTTGGCTTGGCTGATGAAATTCTGGTCATTAGCGCCCCTTTGTCAGTTCGTCGCGAGCGCGCTATTCAACGTGGCATGGAGCCATCTGATTTCGATGCCCGTTCTGCTTGCCAGCCCGATGAGTCTGCGCTGTGCAATCTTGCTACAACGGTTATAGATAATGCGGCAGGCGATAACTCGCTCTTTGAACAACTGGATGCATGGCTTGCGCGCCATGGGTTCGGGGATGTTGTGGATAAGGAGGAGACCGATGCCTAAGACACGTTTCCTTACTTGGTATCGCCTTATACCGCTGGCTGCCGTTTTTGTCTTCGGCCTTATCTCATTCGTTTACTCGTATGCTCCTGCTGCTTTCTTTAAACCGCTGTATCCGATTGACTACGAGGCGTATGTAAAGCAATCCAGCATTTCGCATAATCTGGATCCGTATTTGGTGTGCGCTGTCATTAAGTCTGAATCGAATTGGGATCCCGAGGCCGAGTCGAATCAAGGTGCTCAGGGATTGATGCAGCTGATGCCCGAGACTGCCCAGGATATGATCGCCAAGGGCCTTGTCGACGGTGGCGAGTATTCGGCCGACAACCTTAACGATCCGGCTACGAATATCGAGTTTGGCTGTGCGTATCTTTCGTATCTTCTCACCTATTTTAACGGGTCGACTGACAGTGCCATTGCCGCCTATAACGCTGGCATGGGCAATGTCGACGGATGGGCGCAGCAGAGCACGTCGCTTCATAATGCAATCACCTTTCCCGAGACGCAGGCGTATCTGATTCGTGTCAATAATGCCTGGGTTCGCTACAAGACCCTCTATCCCGATCGGTTCGTATAGGACTATGCCTGCCGCCTGCGTATACTGCAGAGATATGAGTTAGGAGTATCCATGGCGGAATTTGAAGTAGAACGCGTTGGCGGTGAACTTAAGCGCTTTGGCGTTGAGGGCGCTGATGTGCCGTTTAAGGTCGTGTCTCCATACGAGCCCGCTGGTTCCCAGCCTAAGGCCATTGAGTCACTTGTGCGGGGCGTGAGGGACGGAGACCGCTATCAGGTTTTGCTGGGCGTGACTGGTTCGGGCAAGACCTTCACGATGGCAAAGACTATTGAGGCCCTGGGAAAGCCGACCCTGGTCATGGCTCCGAATAAAACGCTCGCCGCTCAGCTTGCGAGCGAGCTCAAAGAGTTCTTTCCCAACAACGCTGTGGTCTACTTCGTTTCGTACTACGACTACTATCAGCCCGAGGCGTATGTGCCGCAAAGCGATACATATATCGAGAAAGACTCCTCGATTAACGAAGAGGTCGAGATGCTGCGACATCAGGCGACCGCATCGCTGCTCTCTCGACGAGATGTGATCGTTGTCGCATCGGTCTCGTGTATCTATGGCATTGGCTCTCCTGAGGACTATGCGGGCCTAGCCCCGAACGTCGACAAGAAGGTGCCGCTCGAGCGCGATGACTTTATCCATGCACTTATCGACATTCAATATGATCGCAATGACTATGACCTGGCACGCGGCACGTTCCGCGTGCGCGGCGATGTTGTCGACGTGTATCCGCCTTATGCCGAGCATCCGTTGCGGTTTGAGTTCTTTGGTGACGAGGTCGAGCTGATTGCCGAGATCGATGAGGTCACCGGTGAGATGCTTCGTGAGTACGAGGCCATCCCCGTATGGCCGGCATCGCACTACGTGACCGAGAAGCCGAAGGTCAAAGCGGCTCTGAAATCGATCAGCGAAGAGTGCGAGAAGCGCGTGGCGGAGCTCAAGGCGACCGACAAGTTGCTCGAGGCGCAGCGTCTGCAGCAGCGCACCGATTATGATCTTGAGATGCTCGAGACGATGGGCTTTTGCAACGGCATCGAGAACTACTCGCGTCATCTGGACGGTCGCAAGCCGGGCGAGCCGCCATTTACCCTGATTGATTACTTTCCCAAGGATATGCTCTGCATCATCGATGAGAGCCATGTGACGGTGCCGCAGATTCGCGGCATGCACGAAGGTGACCGCTCGCGTAAGGTGACGTTGGTGGAGCACGGTTTTCGCCTGCCCTCGGCGCTCGATAACCGCCCGCTTCGTTTCGATGAGTTTGAGGCAAGGATCCCCCAGTTTATCTATGTTTCGGCCACACCGGGCGACTACGAGCTGCGGGTGAGCCAAAACGACGTGGAGCAGATTATTCGTCCGACCGGTCTGCTCGACCCCAAGATTGATGTGCGTCCGGTTCGTGGGCAGATTGACGATCTTGAGGACGAGATTCGCGAGCGCGTGGTGCGCAAGGAGCGCGTACTGGTGACCACGCTCACCAAGCGCATGGCCGAGGACCTGACCGACCATCTGCTTGATGCCGGCATTAAGGTCAATTACATGCACTCCGATACAGCGACGATGGACCGTGTCGAGATCCTGCGAACGCTGCGCGAGGGAAAGATCGATGTTCTCGTTGGTATCAACCTGCTTCGCGAGGGCTTGGATCTCCCCGAGGTCTCACTGGTGGCAATTCTCGATGCCGATAAGGAAGGCTTCTTGCGCAACCGCCGTTCGCTGATTCAGACGATTGGCCGCGCGGCCCGTAACGCCGATGGCGAAGTCATCATGTATGCAGACGTTATGACCGATTCGATGAAAGAGGCCATCGAGGAGACGCAGCGCCGTCGCGAGATTCAGATGGCATATAACGAAGAGCATGGCATTGTGCCCAAGACGGTGCGCAAGGCCATCAACGACATCTCAAGTTTTATTGCCGAGGCCGAAAAAACCGTGGGTTCCAAGGGACGCTCGAAGGGCGACTCTCTTGGCCATGGCGCATTCTATACGCCCGATGAGTCGGGCGAGGGTGGCGTGCCGGAAACGGTGGCGCCCGAGCAGACACTTGCGGAGCAGTTGGAAGAACTGCCGCATGACGAGCTCGTGCGGATCGTCGAAACCATGGAAGAGGATATGCGTAACGCTTCTGCTGCCATGGACTTTGAGGAGGCGGCGCGCCTGCGCGATGCCGTCGTTCAGATTCGAGCGATGCTCGAGGGTGCGTCTGAGGACGAGACGATTGAGCGCTTACGTTCGCAGGCCCGCAAGGGTTCCACGTTCGCATCGGGCAGAAAACGCCAGGGTGCACGGTTTAAGAAATAGTGAACAGGCCCCGAGTTCCCTGTGGAGCTTGGGGCCTGTGTCTTTTGCGCGCTGGAATTCGTGCGTTAGAGGTCTGCGATCAGGGCTTCGGCACAACGGATGCCGTCGGTGGCCGCGCTCATGATGCCGCCGGCATATCCAGCTCCCTCACCACAAGGATAGAGGCCCGGGGTCGACACGGCATGGCACGTTCGGTCTCGGGTGACGGTGACCGGTGAGCTCGAACGAGTCTCCACGCCGGTAAGAACGGCGTCGGGGCGGTCGTAGCCGCGCAGCTTTTTTCCGAGTAGGGGAAGTCCCAGGCGGAGCGACTCGACGATATGCTGCGGCAGGGCTTCGTCAATTGCCGTCCAGGTCACACCGAGCGGATAGGTGGGCTTTACCTTTCCGGGCGCCTTGCTGGCACGTCCTGCGAGGAAATCTCCGACGAGCTGTGCCGGTGCGTTCCAGTTGGAACCGCCCAGGCGATAGGCGGCCGCCTCGCAGGCACGCTGGAGCTCGATGCCGGCGAGCGGGTCATCGTTGGGAAGGTCCTCGGGTGTGACGTTAACGAGCAGGGCGGCATTTGCGTTGCATCCGCCGCGGGCATTGAGACTGGCGCCGTTGACGCACAGGTGGCCCTGCTCGGAAGAGGCGGCGACAACCTGCCCGCCGGGGCACATGCAAAACGAGAACACGCTGCGGCCGTTGGGAAGATGGGCGACGAGCTTGTAAGGGGCTGCTCCGAGGGCAGGATGTCCCGCCGAGGCTCCGTATTGGACTCGGTCGATGTCGCGCTGCGGATGCTCGATGCGAACGCCCATGGCAAAGGTCTTTTGTGCGAGGGCCACGTTGTGGCCCTTAAGGAGCTCAAAAATATCGCGAGCAGAATGCCCGCAGGCGAGGATGAGGTGCTTTGTCTCGATTGGCTCGCAAGCGGCGTCTTGGGACGATTGGACATCAATACCGGTGATGGCGCCAGACGCGTCGATGCGAATGTCGACGAGCTTCGTTCGATAACGGACGACACCTCCGAGCTGCTCGATGCGCTGGGATATAGCGGTGACAACCGTGGGAAGGATGTCGGAGCCAATGTGCGGCTTGGCATCCCACAGAATATCGCGGGGCGCGCCCGCCTCGACGAAGGTTTCGAGGATAAGGCGATGGGCGGGATTTTTGGTTCCCGTATTGAGTTTGCCGTCCGAGAAGGTTCCCGCGCCGCCCAGGCCAAACTGGATATTGCTCTCGGGGTCGAGGATGCGCTCCTTTAGAAAGAGGTCGATCGCCTGCGAGCGGCGAAATGCCGGGTCGCCGCGCTCGATGAGCAAGGGCTTAAGACCTGCTTCGGCGAGCGTAAGCGCAGCGAAAAGGCCGGCGCATCCGGCGCCGACAACGACAGGGCGTTCTTGAGGCGCGTCGGAGGCGGGGGAGGGGAATGAAGGCTCATCGTCTTCTATCGCGCGTACGCGCGAGCGGTCACGCTCGGCAACGCTGTCGACCGCTTCTCGCTCGAGGTGGGGACTAGTCAGCTCAACACGAAAGCTCAGGATAAAATGGACGTCTCGTTTTTTGCGAGCGTCGATTGACTTGCGGTGGAGCTCGATGGACTTGATCTCGGAGTCCTTGCAACGTAGGACGCGCTTGGCGACTCGCTTGCCAACAATGAGACAGGCATTTTCATCGCCGGCTTCATCGAGCGACGCGTTGACTTGGGTGATTTCGATCATCGAGGTCTCCTTAGAGGCAAGAAAGAGGCCGTCCGGTATCCCAGACGGCCCGAATGTGTTTTTGATTATAGACTGCGCGGCTACAGGCTGCTTGCAGCGCGAATGCCCGAGATCCAGGCCCACGCAAGGTTAAAGCCTCCGCAATCGGCGTCGATGTCGAGCGCTTCACCGCAAACGTAAAGCGGAGCGTCGACAACGCTGCGCGCGCGTAGACTGGGTGTTGAGATACTCTCGACAGATACGCCACCACGCGTGACCTGCGCTGAGCGCTCCTCGGCTGTTCCCTCGACGAGCAACTTAAAGTGCTTGAGGATCGAGACCAGATGGATGACATCGTTGGAGCCTGGATGGCACTGCTCGAACGCTGTGCAGACGACGCGGGAGAGTTGCGGGGCGAGCATGCCGTCGAGCCAACGGGGATCGCGGGGTGAAAAGTCACCGAACAGCTCAACGCGCCGGTTGAGCATATCGAGCAACTCGTCTTTGGAGAGGTCGGGGAAAACGTCGAGCAGGATCGTATCGCCGTGCTGGATACGACGAGAGAGGTTGAAGACAGCGACACCCGAGATACCGAAGGTTCGAAACAGCACTTCACCGTCTTCGTGCCAGAGCTCATTATGATTGCGGGCGAGCGTCAAGCGGGCACGGACGCGCAGGCCATCCAACGTCTTGAGTGCCGCTCGATCGCCAACGACCGTTGCCGATACGGGGCAGAGGATGGGGCGCAGCGAAGTGAGGGGAAGGCGAAACGTATCGGCGATACCGGTGGGGTTGCCGCCCGTAGCGATAATTACGGCATGTGCCTGCAGGGCCTCGTTCTTGCGAGGGACATCGGCGAGCGCCTTCCGAAGCGAGCGGAGCTCCGATTTTCGGTCGTCGTGCTTTTTTGCCTTGAGCGCCCGCGCTGGACGGTCTATTTGGAGTGCCCAGCCTTCGGAAGCTTTGTACGCCGAGGCAACGTTGGCTCCGCAGATTAAGGTGATACCTAGGCGGTCGCAAACGCTGAGAAGCGCGTCGCGCACCGATTCGGCGCGAAGGGAGCGCGGGTACAGCCGGCCTTCCTCGGAGGTTGTCATGATGCCCAGCGAGGAGAAGAAACCCATAAGCTCTTGTTCGGGCTGGGGGCCCATGACGGATTCGACGAATGCGGGGTGGTTATACCGCTGAGGATCAATCGATTCGTTGGAGAGGTTGCAACGGCCGTTACCGGTCGCAAGGAGCTTGAGGCCGCAGGCGACATCGCGCTCAACGATGCAGACGCTTTTGCCAGCGCGTGCGGCCGTAATGGCGGCGGCGAGGCCTGAAGCCCCGCCGCCGATTACCAAGACGTCATAGAGGGCGCTCGCGTTCACTTAGGCCTCGTCGGTCTCGTGCGGGGTAATAGCCTCGACGGCAGAGACTGCCTTGGGCAACATGCCATCGGGCAGCGCGGTCTCGACCTCGCCCTTATCGCAGGCCTCGGCGAGTGCCGGATTAATGGGAAGCTGGCCCAAGATGTCGAGGTTATAGCGCTCTGCGACCTCGGGGAGCTTGCTCTTGCCAAAGACCTCGATCTTCTTGCCGCAGTCGGGGCACTCAATATAGCTCATGTTCTCGACAATGCCCAGAATGGGGACGTTCATCTTCTCGGCCATGTTGACCGCCTTGGCGACGATCATCGAGACCAGATCCTGCGGGCTCGTGACGATGACGATGCCGTCGACGGGCAGCGACTGGAAGACGGTGAGCGCGACGTCGCCTGTTCCCGGAGGCATGTCGACCAGCAGGTAGTCGATGGGGCCCCACGAGGTCTCGCTCCAGAACTGCCTAATGGCGCCTGCGATGACCGGACCGCGCCAAAGGACGGGGTCGGTCTCGTTTTGGAGCAGCAGGTTGGAGCTCATGACCTTGACGCCGTGTTCGGAGATTTCGGGCAGCATAAGGTTGCCAAGGGCATGGACGTGGCGTCCGCTCATACCGAACATCTTGGGGATAGAGGGACCGGTGATGTCGGCATCGAGGACGCCGACCTTGTGGCCGTGACGGGCAAGCTCGGTGGCGATGGCACCGGTGACAAACGACTTGCCGACACCGCCCTTGCCGGAAAGCACGGCGATGACGCGTTTGACCTCGGACAGCGTGTTCTCCTCAAATTGCGACGGCGACGTTTGTCCGCCGGCGGCCTGTGCGTGCTCGCAACCCATGTATGACTCCTTTGTATATGTTGGGGCCGGGGCCCCGTGGTGTGACACGAGCGTCATTGTACCCTCGTTTGCGAGCGGGAGTCATTTGCGATTCATTTGGGCCGAGCGTGCTTGCAATACGATGGGTCCAAGCGAATGGGCGGGCTTACTGAACTTTGCTGGCGAACTCGAGGTATTGCATGCGCTGCAGCTTGTCGATCGTCGAGGCGTATGGGCTGTCTTCAGATTCCAAGTCGTAGCGCAGCCCGTCGGCACCGAGGTAGCCGGCGACATTGATGGTGGGCACATCTGACCTTGTTGCTAGCAGAGCCTTTTGATAGTCGGTGAGCGGGGCGCCGATCTTATTAAGGGTAATGGCTGCAATCTCGTTTGCCCCGACGGTGTCGTAGACGTTGAGCTCGGTATCGCCGGCGATTTCATAGTTAGCCCAGACGAAATATGTTGACTGATAGATACGGAAAGCGTGGCTTGCCGTATCTTCCTGAGGGTACAGCTCGTCGTTGAGAGTCGTTGCGGCGCTCGGCTGATGGTCGCCAAAAAAGACAAGGACAACCGGTCTGCCGATATTGCGGAGCTCGTTGATAAAGTACTCGAGGTCCCGGTCGGATGCGTTGATGCAGGTAAGATAGGTGTTGAGCGCGCTATTGGCGCCCTCGCTGGCTCCCTCGACCCAATAGTTTGTCAGCTCCTCGGCGGGAACGGTGCCATAGTCGTAGCCGCCGTGATTTTGCATCGTGACGTCAAAGATGAACTGCGGGGCTTCGTCGGTTCTAAGCAGGTCGAGTATCTTGTCGTAGGTGGCGTAGTCGCATACGCCGGCATGGTAACAGGGCGCACCTTCGAAATCGCCGATTGAAAGAAAGTCTCCAAAGCCCAGCTGCTGATAGATTTTATCTCGATGGTAGTTGACGGGGTTTTGCGGGTGCATAGCGGTAGCGGTATACCCAAGCTCCTTGAGGTTCTTTGCCAGGCTGTTGACGCCATTCATCTGATACAGCTGATAGGGGATTTTGCCTAATCCGACAAAGGCCGTTGTCGCTCCGGTCAAAAATTCGAATTCGGAGTTCGCCGTTCCGCCACCGGCGACCGAAGCGAGCATGGTGCCGCGAACAAGTGTGTCGGGAAGCGAGTTGTAGAATGCGGGGCCGGTGTACCCGGCCGCCTGGAGCTGCTCAAAGCACGAAAGGTCACTAAAACTCTCGTTCATGACGGCAACAATCGTCGGCTTGATTTCATTGAACTGGGCAACGGCCGCCGCGCGCTGCTCGCTCGAGCCATACGTGCTGTCGTAGGCGGCGGCGAGCTCCTGCTCGATGCTCTGCGCCTCATCGGGCGTATAGTCTTCGGGCTTCTCAATGGGCAACTCGTTGACCATTTCGGTGAACGAAGTGATAAAACCCTGAGACGCATACGTGGTGATGGGCTGCCAACGGTCAAATCCAAAATTCAGTGCCTGCTCCAAGTCGATGCTGGAAAAGCCCGAGAGCCCCACAACGGTCACGAGCAGAAAAGCGCAGAGGTTAGCGGCGATTGCGGGGAAGACATGGGTGGGCGTACGGAGCTTTCGCGGTCGGATAAGCGAAAGAAGCCCCAGGGAAATCTCCAGCAGGGCGAGAGAGGTTACGATTCCGGCGGTAAAGGTAAACTCGTATCCCTCGCTCACTTCCATTGCGGTGCCAAGGGCCAAGATATCGCTTGGCAGGATGGCCTCGCCTTTAAACGTTATGACGAAGTGCTCGGCAATGCCAAGGATGCAACAGACGACGGGCACGAGGGCCATGACGCCTCCATGACGCTGTCCCAGCAAATAAAGGGAGAGCAGAACCGTTGCGAGCAGCCCGACGGAAAACCCGAATGAGTTGGCGGGAATGCGATAGAACGTTTCGTTGCAGGCAATTTCGAGTGAAACGAACGAGAGCGCTGAAACAGCGGCGATGACAAGGATGTCACGGCAAATACAGGCAACCGTTCCCGTCGCAAGATCGGTTTGGTCGATAAGTCCCGAAACCAAGGGTTCGACAAGAAGTATGACGGCGGCAGCACCGAGCGCCGAATAAGAAAGGACCCATAGGGAACTGTCCTCATTTACGAGCAATTGATTCGTAATCCATGCAGCTACCACGCCGAGCGGGATGAGGAGCGTCGCGCACCAAAAGACGCGGGCAATGGGCGGCTTTTCATTGTGTTTGATTGAAAAATACACGCGCACGACGACGGTGGCCACGATAAGGACGGCGATGAATATGGGCAGATTGGCCATGTCGCTCGAAGTGATTTCAAGGGGGATATCTTCGGTCATGGACGTTCCTCTGTTACAGCAAATTAAGTTCAGTATTAGATTACTGTAACCTTTCCACGGCATTTCGAGAAACAAAGCGCCCGATACGCAAGGCTAAAGGTCTGCGAATCTTGTATTACGAACATCTGTGCGCGTCGAGTGCGCTAAACTCATCGACAGTATGATTCGATGCAATAGGAGGCAAGGAGCTTCCATGTCTGATTCTTCTATCGTTATTCGCGGCGCTCGTGAGCACAACCTCCGTGATATCGATGTTTCCATTCCGCGCGACCAACTCGTGGTCATTACCGGTCTTTCTGGCTCGGGCAAGAGTTCGCTGGCATTTGACACTATCTATGCCGAGGGCCAGCGTCGATATGTCGAGAGCCTTTCGAGCTATGCGCGCCAGTTCTTGGGCCAGATGGACAAACCCGACCTGGATTCAATCGACGGCCTTTCGCCGGCGGTGTCGATCGACCAAAAGACGACGTCTAAAAACCCTCGCTCGACGGTTGGCACCGTAACCGAGATTTATGACTATCTGCGCCTACTGTTCGCCCGTGTGGGCACCCCGCACTGTCCCGAATGCGGCCGCGTCATTGAGCGCCAGACGACCGACCAGGTTGCCGACAAGGTCTTGGCGGCGGGGGAGGGCCGCCGCGCGTTTGTGCTGGCACCGGTAGTGCGCGGGCGAAAAGGCGAGTACGCCAAGCTGTTTGAGGACCTTCGCGCCGAGGGCTTTAGCCGCGTGCGTGTCGACGGCGAGGTTCGCTCGCTTGATGACCCTATCGATTTGGATAAGAAATTCAAGCACGATATCGAGGTCGTGGTCGACCGCATCGTGATCCGTGAGAACTCGCTGGGCCGTATTGCCGAGTCCGTTGAACAGGCGACTGCGCTGGCGCACGGCAATGTGAACGTATACTTGCTGCCCGACCGCGACGCTCCCGAGGGGACCGAAGGCGAGTTGCTGGAGTATTCGCTGGCGTTAGCGTGCCCGGAGCATGGACACTCCATCGATGACCTGCAGCCGCGTGATTTCTCGTTCAACGCGCCCTATGGCGCGTGCCCAGAGTGCGATGGCCTGGGCTTTAAGAAGACGGTCGATGCCGAGGCCCTAATCGAAGACCCCTCGAAGTCGATCGCCGACGGGGTTTTTGGCAGCCTGTTTGGCAACTCTAACTACTATCCGCAGATTTTCGCTGCGGTCTGCAAACACTTTAAGGTGAGCGTCGATACGCCGTGGGAGGATCTGCCTCCGCGGGTGCGTCGCGCGTTTTTAGACGGCATGGGCGACCAGAAGATTTCGGTCGACTATCAAAAGCTCGATGGGCGCCGCAGCCAGTGGGACACCAAGTTCTCGGGCGTGCGCAATATCCTGTACGAGCGCTATACCGAGACGACGAATGAGAACACCAAGGCGCGCTTGGAGAAGTACATCCGCGAGGAGCCGTGCTCGAGTTGCCATGGTGCTCGTCTGCGCCCCGAGATGCTCGCCGTTACCGTAGGCGGTAAGTCCATTTACGAGGTCTGCTGCCTATCGTGCCGCGAGTCGCTCGAGTTTTTTGAGGGCTTGGAGCTTACCGAGCGCCAACAATTTATCGGTGGGCGCATCGTCAAGGAAATCCTGGAGCGCTTGCGTTTTCTGGTCGATGTCGGACTCGACTATCTGACCCTCGATCGTGCCTCGGCGACGCTTTCCGGAGGCGAGGCCCAGCGCATTCGCCTGGCAACGCAGATCGGCGCCGGCCTCATGGGTGTGCTGTACATTTTGGACGAGCCATCGATTGGCCTCCATCAGCGCGATAACGAGCGCCTGATCAAGACGCTTGAGCGCCTACGCGATATCGGCAATACCGTCATCGTCGTCGAGCATGATGAGGATACGATTCGTGCTGCCGACTATGTGATCGACATGGGCCCCGGCGCGGGCGTGAACGGCGGACACGTAGTCGCGGCGGGAACGCCTGCCGATATCATGGCGTGTCCCGAGTCGATGACGGGCGCTTATCTGACCGGCAAACGAATGATCCGGGTTCCCGATGAACGCCGCAAGCCCGGTCGCGGCTGCCTTAAGATCACGGGCGCCCGCGCCAACAACCTCAAAAACGTTACCGCCAAGATTGAGTTCGGTACGCTTACGGTCGTTACCGGCGTGTCGGGATCGGGTAAGAGCTCCCTGGTTACCGACACTATCGCACCTGCCCTTACGAATGCCATTCACCGTTCGACGCGCCCTGTGGGTCCGTATAAGAAAATCGAGGGCATCGAGTGTATCGATAAGGTTATCGATATCGACCAGTCGCCGATTGGCCGCACGCCGCGTTCCAACCCTGCTACGTACATTGGCCTGTGGGATGATCTTCGCGCGCTGTTTGCGAGTACGCCGGAGTCGAAGGCGCGTGGCTACTCGCCGGGACGTTTCTCCTTTAACGTGAGCGGCGGTCGCTGCGAAGCATGCAAGGGCGACGGACAAATTAAGATCGAGATGCACTTCCTTCCCGATATCTATGTCCCCTGTGAGGTCTGCGGCGGCAAACGCTATAACCGCGAGACGCTTGAGGTCACCTACCGTGGTAAGACCATCTCGGACGTGCTCGACATGAGCGTCACCGAGGCACTGGCCTTCTTTGGGAATATCCCGCAGATTAAGCGCAAGCTCCAGACGCTGTACGATGTAGGCTTGGGCTACGTGAGCCTGGGCCAGCCCGCTACGACGCTCTCGGGCGGCGAGGCGCAGCGTGTGAAGCTCGCCAAGGAGCTTCATCGACGCCAGACGGGCAAGACGTTCTATATTTTGGATGAGCCGACGACCGGCCTTCATTTTGAGGACGTCCGCCAGCTGCTCGATGTGCTGCAGCGCTTGGTCGATGCGGGCA
The DNA here is from genome assembly GCA_902490405.1 of uncultured Collinsella sp. GTDB lineage: Bacteria > Actinomycetota > Coriobacteriia > Coriobacteriales > Coriobacteriaceae > Collinsella. The sequence continues at coordinate 28,841 of CABUDS010000019.1, read as the reverse complement.
ACACGGTGCTGGTGATTGAACACAACCTTGATGTCATCAAGGTTGCCGACCGTCTGATCGATATAGGCCCCGAGGGCGGTAACGGCGGCGGAACCGTCGTGGTTTCGGGCACACCGGAGCAGGTTGCGGACTGTCCGCAGAGTTATACGGGCAAGTTTTTGGCGCCGTTGCTCAGGCGTGACCGGGAGCGTCAGGCTCAACTTGATGCTCAATAAATAGGCGATTCAGTTTATGGGCGCCATCGACTCCTTGTGATTCGATGGCGCTTGCTGTGTCGAAGTGACGTATGCAGCCGAATTGGACATATACTTAATCCTTGCGTCCGAATGCGAGGGAAAGGATATGCCATGGCAAAGGCTGTAAAGACGCCAAAAACCAATGCGATGCGCGAGCTGGAAAGCGCCGGCATTTCCTATGTTCTACATACGTACGAAGACGATGGTGATGAGTCGGCGGGCCTGGGGGTCGCGATTTCGGAGCAGCTTGGCGAGGAGCCCGGTCAAGGATTTAAGACCTTGGTCTGCGTGACGCCGTCCAACGACCACGTCGTGTGCTGCATCCCTGTTGCCGACGAGCTCGATCTAAAGTCCGCCGCGCGTGCCGCGGGGGAGAAGTCCTTGGCCATGATGCATGTGAAGGATTTGCTTGCGGCGACTGGCTACGTTCGCGGCGGCTGCAGTCCGGTCGGTATGAAAAAACGCTACCGGACGCTCATTGATGAGACATGTGTCCTTTGGGATACCATTTTTATTTCGGGAGGCAAGCGTGGTTATCAGCTCGAGCTTGCACCTGATGATTTAATTGCATTTTGCGGGGCGACAGTTGCCGCGATTACGAGAGAGGACTGAGCGATGCCGCAGGAAGAATTGAAGCGCGGAGCTCATTTTGCAGAAGAATCTGCGCCTCAGACACCCTCATCCGAAGCTTCTTCATCGCGAGATGACACTGACGACATGGGCTCGTCGGACTACTCCACGGTTGGTCGTTCCGCCGGGCTTATGACCATCCTGACCATCGTGTCTCGCGTCACTGGTTTTATCCGCACGTGGGCAATGGCGGCCGCTATCGGCATGTCGCTACTCTCGTCCTCCTATCAGGTCGCCAACAACCTGCCCAATATGCTCTACGAACTCGTGATGGGCGGCATGCTCGTGACGGCGTTTTTGCCCGTGTACATGGGCGTGAGGCGTGAGCAGGGTCGCGAGGCCTCGAACGAGTACGTGGGCAACCTGCTCGGCATTCTGCTTTTGGTGCTGGGTGGCATTTCGTTGCTGGGGACCGTGTTCGCCCCGGGCTTTATCTGGACGCAATCGTTCCTTTCGGGTGACGGCGGCAGCATGGATACCGCTGCGTTCATGTTCCGTTTCTTTGCCATCCAGATTCTGTTTTATGGTTTGGGTTCGGTGTTCTCGGGCGTTCTCAACGCACACCGCGACTACTTCTGGTCGACGTTTGCCCCGGTCCTCAACAATGTGATCGTCATTGCGAGCTTTATGGGTTTTGCGCCCGTGTCCGCACAGTTTGGCGAACGTGCCGGCATCATCTTGATTGCGGCCGGTACGACCCTCGGTGTCTTTGTTCAGATGGCATGTCAGATTCCCGCGCTTGGCAAGCACGGCGTGCATCCCCATATCCATATCGACTTTAAGGACCCCGCGCTGCGCCAGACGATTGCGCTCGGTATCCCGACGCTGCTCGCCACGGTGTGCATGTTTGTCTCGACTTCTATCACCAACGCTGCCGCGCTGGTGGTCCAGCCCGAGACTGGCCCTTCCGTCATCGCCTATGCGCGCCTGTGGTACACGCTGCCCTACGCGCTGATTGCCGCCTCGCTTTCGACGGCGCTCTATACCGAGCTCTCTCACGACGCACAGGAGAAGGATTACGACAGCGTTCGCACGGGCATTTCGCGTGGCGTCGCCCAGATGCTGTTCTTCCTGATTCCGTTTGCGCTGTACCTGATTGTCTTCGCGCGTCCGCTCAACATGATTTACTGCGCTGGCAAGTTCGATGAGTCCGGTGTGGCGCTGGTGTCGGAGTTCCTTATCTACCTGGCACTTTCCCTGCCGCTCTACGGCGTGGTCGTGCTGATGCAGAAGAGCTTCTCTGCCCTGCTCGACATGAAGCCCTATAGCCGCTATTGTCTGTATTCCGCCATCGGCCAGGCCGGCTCGGTTTTGCTGTTTGGCGTTGTGCTGGGCTTCGGTATGCCGGCAATCGCGCTTTCGTATGTCGTCGACTACGTGATCTTGGTCGGTTGCTCGCTGTGGTGGCTGCGTCGTCGCCTGCGTGGTCTTCAGGTCAAATCTATCCTGCATGGCGGGTTCTTTGGCCTTTTGCTCGGTGGCCTGGGTGCTGCCGCAGGCGCCGGCGTCATGTGGGCGCTTGAGCACTTTGTCGGGGCACTTGGCGGCTCGATTCTGATTACTCTTGGCTACGTTTGCGTTGCGGGTGTCGTCTCGCTTGCTGTTACCTTTGGCCTTGCCGTCGTCCTTAAGATGCCCGAGGTCTCGGCGCTGATTCGTCGCAAGTAGGTGCGCGTGGCCGGTCACGACAACATTCCAACGCTTGCCGAGCAGGTTTCGCGCGTTCCCACGCAGCCCGGCTGCTACCTTTGGAAAGACGCCAAGGGCGATGTCATCTACGTGGGCAAGGCGAAAAACCTGCGCGCCCGTATGCGTCAGTACGTGACGCTGCAGGACGAGCGCCAGAAGATCCCGCTGATGATGCAGCTGGTGGCGAGCTTTGACTATATCGTGGTGGAGACCGAGCACGAGGCGTTGGTGCTCGAGCGCAATTTGATTGGCCAGTACCATCCGTACTTTAACGTCGACCTCAAGGATGACAAGAGCTACCCCTTTATCGCCATTACAAAGGGCGACCTGTATCCCGCTATCAAATACACGCGTGAGCGTCATAAGTCGGGAACGCGCTATTTTGGACCTTATACCGATAGCCGCGCGGCACGTGAGACGATAGATACGCTGCGCAAGGTTATCCCCATCTGCTCCGCATCCTGTGCGGAGTGGCGTCGTTGTCGCCGTATCGTCGAGTCCCACAAGGGCGAGGAAGACATCGTCAATATGATTTGCGCGCAAAACGGGCGCCCCTGCTTTGACTACCATGTCGGGCGCGGCCCAGGTGCGTGTGTCGGCGCGATTTCCCCGGCAGACTATGCCAAGAACGTCAAGCGTGTCGAGCGCTTTTTGTCGGGCCATCGCAAGGATGTCGTCGATGAGCTGACCTCCGAGATGACGGATGCCGCTGAGGCGCTCGACTTTGAGCGCGCGGCACGCGTCAAACGTCGTTTGGAGGTCATCAGGGGTCTGGACGATCGTCAGCAAGTCGTTTTTCCCTCCAGTGTCGATATCGATGTCATCGGTTTCTATCGCGAGGAGACCATCTCCGCCGCTTGCGTCTTCGTCGTTCGCGAGGGCCGAACAGTTCGCACCTGCGAGTTCATTCTCGACAAGGGTCTTGATGTTGACGAGGAAGAGCTCCAGTCGGGCTTTCTTAAGCGCTATTACGACGAGACGGCTGATATTCCAGCTGAGGTCAACCTTTCCGTCGAGCTTGAGGATGCGGAGGCGCTGGGGGAGTGGCTTGCGGGCAAGCGTGAGCGTTCCTGCCATCTCCATAGGCCGCAGCGTGGCGAAAAGCACCGTCTGCTCGATATGGCATCCAAAAATGCGCGCCATGCCCTCATGCGCTACATGATGCGAACGGGGTACGCTGACGACCGCACCAATCAAGCGCTCCTGGAGCTCGAAAGCGCGTTGGCGCTGCCATCGCCGCCGTTGCGTATCGAGTGCTTCGATATCTCGACGCTGCATGGCACCTTTACGGTCGCCTCGATGGTGGTGTTTACCAACGGGCGCGCCGACAAGAGCCAGTATCGTCGTTTTAAAATCCAGACCGAATTGGATGAGGCAAACGACTTCGTGTCGATGTCCGAGGTTTTGGGACGACGCTATGCTCCCGAGCGCATGGCCGACGAGCGCTTTGGCTCGTGCCCCGATCTGCTCGTTGTCGATGGCGGTAAGCCGCAATTGACCGCTGCGATCAAGCAACTTGAGGCTCTTGGGCTCGATATACCAGTTTGTGGCTTGGCAAAGGCCGATGAGGAGGTTTTCGTGCCTTGGGACGAGACTCCCGTCGTGCTGCCGACCGGGTCCGCGTCGCTCTATCTAATTAAACAGGTGCGCGATGAGTCCCACCGATTTGCTATCACGTTCCATCGTGAATTGCGCGACAAGGCCATGACAGTTTCGGTACTCGATGACGTTCCTGGCGTGGGGCCCACCAGAAAACGTGCCCTTATGCGCCATTTTGGCTCGATGAAGCGTTTGCGCGCGGCGAGCGAGCAGGAGATTGCAGAAGTTCGAGGCGTTCCGGCCGATGTCGCCAAAGCGGTCCACGAGGCACTTGTTGCGTGGAATGCCGAGCGCTCCGAGATGGCGGCAAAGCAATCCGAAAACTAAACACGCCTCTAAACAACTGATATACATGATTGCGTGATTTTCAATCATGTATTTCACGGCGATTACCAGCCGATTTTGGGTTTTATTAACGCTAAAACGTTTGACTAGCCATGGTGAACAACCCTGCTATCCTGCGGGTTGACGAAGACTGATATCTCACCTCGTCGATACATACTGTCTGGCGAATCGTTTGTCAATGAATTCGGTGAACGGTAGTAAATACCGTTCAAGCGTATGTATGTATCGGTCGCCGAGCGCGGCACCTCAGTTGGGTTCGTCGGTAGGTAAGGTATATATCGTCCGCAAGTTGCGCGGGGGCGCGTCTAGGTGCTCCCGGGTAAGATTCTCTATTGATAGGAGAAGACATGGCCATCATCAACAAGGGTATGTCCAGGCGTTCGTTCCTCGGCCTCACCGGCAGCGTCGCTGCTGTCGCAGGGCTTGGTCTCACCGGCTGCGGTGGCAGCTCTAGCGACGAGGGTTCCGCTTCCGGTTCCACCGATTCCGCCAACCGTGGCGGCGGCGTGATCACCGCTGGTTCCGCTTACGCTCCGTCCAGCTTCGATCCCGCCAGCACCGGCTCCGCTGTGGGCCTGGGTGCTAACTGGCACGTCGTCGAGGGCCTCTACGGCATCGATTACCACGACTACAGCACCTTCAACGAGCTCGCCACCGACGATCCCAAGTCTGTGGACGACACCACTTTCGAGGTCACCATCCGCAAGGGCGCCAAGTTCTCCGATGGCACCGAGGTCACCGCTGACGATGTCGTTGCCTCCTACACCGCTTGTGCCGCTTCCGCTACCTATGCTCCGTTCTTCCAGCCCTTCGAGTCCATCGAGGCCAAGGACGCCAGCACCGTGACGGTCAAGACCAAGGTCCCCAACTTCTCCCTGCTCAAGGATCGTCTGGCCATCGTCCGCGTTACCCCGGCCACCCAGACCGAGGAGGATCGCGCCAAGCAGCCGATCGGCTCCGGCCCCTGGATGTACGACTCTATCTCCGATACCGAGATCACCCTGGTTCCCAACCCCGAGTACAACGGTGAGTATGCTGCCGAGGATAAGAAGATCCAGTACAGCATCCTGACCGACCCCACCGCTCGCGTTACCGCTCAGCAGGAGGGCTCCACGCTCGTTATGGAGCTCGTTACCGCTGACGCCGTCGACCAGCTCGAGAGCGCCGGCTGCAAGATCGATAACGTTCAGGGTTTCGGCACCCGCTTCATCATGTTCAACGTCGCCAAGGAGCCTTGGAACAACGTCAAGGTCCGTCAGGCTGTCATGTATGCGCTCGACACCGAGAAGATGGTCAGCAACACCTTCGCCGGCCTTGCCACCGCTGCCAGCTGCTACCTGCCCAAGAGCTTCACCAACTATCATGAGGCTTCCACGGTGTACAAGACCGACGCCAAGAAGGCTAAGAAGCTCATCGAGGAGTCTGGCATCACCCCGGGTGCCATCACCCTGCGCACCACCGACAACGAGCAGATTAAGGGCATGGCCGCCCAGGTCAAGAACGACCTCGACGCTCTCGGCTTCGATGTGACCATCCAGACCGATACCTCGCCGGCCACCTACGCTGCCATCGACGGCGGCGAGGCCTACGATATCCTCCTTGCCCCTGGCGATCCTTCCTGCTTCGGCGCCGACCCCGACCTGCTGCTCAACTGGTGGTACGGCGACAACGTCTGGATGCAGACCCGTTGCCCGTGGAAGGAGTCCGCTGAGTGGCAGAAGCTCCACAGTCTCATGGACGAGGCTCTTGCCGCCGAGGGCGACGAGCAGCAGAAGAAGTGGAACGAGTGCTTCGACATCATTGCCGACAACGCCGTTCTGTACCCCGTTGTCCACGTCAAGACCGTCTCCGCTTCCTGGGACGATCCGTCCACTGCGCCCAACGGCGAGGCCCTCGATGGCTTCAAGGGCATCGGCACGACGAGCATGTCCTTCAGGGGCGTTGCGACCGTCAAGGCGTAAGACTCGCTTGAGTCTGTATGCAGGATGTCGGTCGTTGGGACCGTATCCTCATAGTTGAAACAAAGACCCGGGCGACCTCGATGTCGCTCGGGTCTTGTAATGAGTATCCGTACTCATATACCAGTTGGTCCTACCGACAAAAGAAAGGGGAGAGAACGTGAACAACTTGCTACGTTTGATTGGAAGGCGTCTTGTGGCGCTGCCGATCATGGCATTGGGCGTCACCGTCCTGGTGTTCTTCCTTATGTCGTTCTCCAAGACCGACCCCGCCTACACGGCGTTGGGTGACGGTGCCTCGCCCGAGGCGGTTGCCGAGTACCATGAGAAGTATGGTCTGGACGACCCCTGGCCCGTGCGCTACGTGCGCTATATGGGCGATTTGATCCATGGCGACATGGGCACCTATGGTGCTGCTCGCAACTCCGTTGCCAAGCGCATCTCCACGGCCCTGCCCGTCACGATGCAGCTGACCTTCATCGGCCTTGCCATCGGTGCGGTCGTTTCGTTTTTGCTCGGCGTCATCGCGGCACTGTATCGCGACAAATGGCCGGACCAAGTGATCCGCGTCTTTTCCATCGCCGGCTTGGCAACCCCGTCGTTCTGGCTTGCCGTTCTGTTGATCCTGCTGTTCTCTTCCTACCTTAAGGTGCTCCCGGCATCGGGTGCTCTGCCTCACTTCACCACGAATCCGGCTGGTTATCTGGGCCGCATGATTATGCCCGCCATCGCCTTGGCATTTCCGCTGACGGGCCAGATGACTCGTATCGTGCGTACCGCCATGGTCGAGGAGCTCGACAAGGACTATGTCCGTATGGCTCGCGGTGCCGGCGTTCCCGAGAAGGTCGTCGTCGGTATCAACGTTCTTCGCAATGCGCTGATCACCCCGGTCACCACCCTCGGTCTTAAGATCGGTTACCTCATGGGCGGCGCCGTCGTCATCGAGGTTATCTTCAACCTCCCCGGCATGGGCACCGCGATTCTGCAGGGCGTTCAGGGCAACGAGGCGAACCTGGTTCAGGGCGTCGTTATCGTCGTTGCTCTTGCCTTCATCATCATCAACATCGTGGTTGACATGCTCTACCTGCTCATCAACCCGCGCATCAGGACGGTGTAGATTATGGTAAAGATTCGAGAGAAGCAAACCGAGCAGCTCGAGAAGGCTGCCTCCAAGGGGCTCAAGCTCGGTGGCTGGAAGAAGATGACGCTGTCTTCTAAGATTGCCGCCGTCGTGCTGGTGCTGGTCGCCCTGACTGCGATTCTGGCGCCCCTTCTTGCCCCCTATAGCCCGGTCGAGATCTTTACGGCTCGCCAGGCTCCCGGCAACGGATTTATCTTCGGTACCGACGATAAGGGTCGCGATATTCTGTCGCGTATGCTCTACGGTGGTCGTTACTCGCTGATTATCGGCTTTGGCGCCACTGCCATGGCTCTGGTCTGCGGCTCGGTCGTGGGCGCCCTTGCAGCGGTTTCGCGCAAGGCCGTCTCCGAGACGATCATGCGTATCTTGGACATCATCATGTCCATCCCGGGCATCGCCCTCGCGGCCGTCTTCGTCTCCATCCTGGGCAACTCCGTGCCGTCGATCATCTTCGCCATCGGCTTTATGTACACTCCGCAGATTGCCCGTATCGTGCGCGCCAATATCGTGTCCGAGTACGGCGAGGACTATGTCCGCGCGGTCATCGTTTCCGGCGCCAAGGCTCCGTGGATTTTGATCAAGCATGTTCTGCGTAACTGCATCGCCCCGATCATGGTCTTTACCGTTACCCTGGTCGCCGACGCCATCATCTTCGAGGCTTCGCTGACCTTCATCGGCGCTGGTATCCAGGAGCCCACCGCTACCTGGGGCAACATCCTAGCCGACGCCCGCGGCGGCGTGCTCGCCGGCCGTTGGTGGCAGGCGCTGTTCCCGGGCCTGGCCATCATGATCACCTGCCTGGCGCTCAACATCCTCTCCGAGGGCATTACCGACGCCATGGCCGCTGCTCCCTCCGCCGCCCTGGATCCGACCGATTCCTCCAAGCGCCGCGAGGCCGACCTGCTGGTCTCCGACCCCGTTCGCGCCTACAAGGAGCAGGCCCAGTCCCTCTCCGCTCGCCTTGGAGCCCTTCGCGATGTCGAGCTCAAGCGTGACGATCGCCATGTGCCCGACGAGTCTGTCGAACCGATCCTTTCGGTCCGTGACTTCTGCATCCAGTTTGAGCACCACGGCGATATCAACGTCGTCGACCATGTCAACTTTGACGTCCGTCCTGGCCAGACTATGGGCCTGGTGGGCGAGTCCGGTTGCGGTAAGTCCATCACCACGCTGGCCATCATGGGTCTGACCGACGATGACGAACATCTTTCCGGCGAGGTCCTCTGGGAGGGCCGTGACCTGCTCAAGATGAGCAAGAAGGAGTGGTTCGGCCTGCGCGGTACCGATATCGCCATGGTCTATCAGGACGCCCTGTCCTCGCTCAACCCCTCCATGCTCATCTCTGCCCAGATGAAGCAGCTCACCAAGCGCGGCGGCACCCGCAGCGCCGAGGAACTCCTGGAGCTCGTGGGCCTCGACCCCAAGCGTACGCTCGAGAGCTACCCGCATGAGCTTTCCGGTGGCCAGCGTCAGCGTGTTCTGATCGCTATGGCCCTTACCCGCGACCCCAAGCTGGTCATCTGCGACGAGCCCACGACCGCCCTGGACGTTACCGTCCAGAAGCAGGTCATCAAGCTGCTCAACGACCTTCAGGCCAAGCTCGGCTTTGCCATGATCTTCGTCTCGCATGACCTGGCGCTGGTCGCCGAGGTCGCCCATAACATCACGGTGATGTACGCCGGTCAGGTTATCGAGCAGGCGCCCACCAAGGAGCTGCTCACCAACCCGATCCACGAGTACACCCGCGGTCTTCTGGGTTCCGTCCTGTCCATCGAGAGCGGTTCGGGCCGCCTGCACCAGGTGCCCGGCGCCGTTCCGAGCCCGCGCGATTTCCCCAAGGGCGATCGCTTCGCGCCCCGCTCGAGCCATCCGCGTATTGGCCTGGACACCCGTCCGGTCTTCAAGCGCGTGCCCGGCACCGAGCACTTCTATTCCGAGCTCCCCGACGAGGTGCTCAAGGCAAATGGTTTGACCCCTCACGCGGAGGTGATGTAGATGAGCGAGACCGCAGTCAACGGCGTCGAGCCGATCATCTTCCTTGATGACGTCCACGTCACCTTTAGGACCCGTACCGGCTCGATTCTGCACCCTAACCTGGTTCACGCCGTCCAGGGTGTAACGATTAAGCTCATGCCCGGTCAGACGATCGGCATCGTCGGCGAGTCCGGTTGCGGTAAGTCCACCACCGCCAACGTCATGTGCGGCCTGCAGGCCCCCACGAGCGGCAAGGTCTACTTTAAGGGCAAGGACGTTACCAAGCGTACCGCCGAGGACCGTCGTCACATGGGCCGCGTCATCTCGGTCGTGTTCCAGAATCCGGCTACGGCGCTCAACCCCCGCATGGTCGTTCGCGAGCAGCTGCTCGACCCCATGCGCGTTCACAACCTGGGTACCGAGGCCGAGCAGGAGAAGCGCGTCAAGGAGCTCTTGGAGCTCACCGGTCTGCCCAGTTCCGCCGCCGAGGTTCTTCCCGGCCAGCTTTCGGGCGGCCAGCGCCAGCGCGTCGCAATTGCCCGTGCCCTGTCGCTGAACCCCGATGCCATCATCGCCGACGAGCCCACCTCGGCTCTGGACGTTTCGGTCCGCGCGCAGATTCTGAACCTGCTGACCGACCTTAAGAAGGAGCTCGGCCTGGCCATGGTGTTCATCAGCCATGACATCCAGACGGTCCGCTATATCTCTGACGACATCATCGTTATGAATGGCGGCAAGATCGTCGAGCAGGGCGAGGCCAAGCAGGTCTTCCAGCACCCCCAGGACCCCTACACCAAGATGCTGCTCGGCGCTGCGCCGTCGCTGCTGCATCCCAAGCTCGGCGAGTAGCCTCGCTTTCCCTCCCGTGCGCCCGGTTCCCTTGCCGGGCGCACCTCCGTTGCGATTTCGAAAGGTTGGGTTCACGAGCCATGCCAAGTGCTCAGGAGCTACAACATCAATTTGGTGAATATCGAGGCGCCATGCCCCGTCCATCAGATTTCGATCTCTTTTGGAAGGATCGCATGGCCGACGCCGACGCGGTCGGGCTTGACTATGCGATCGAGACGGCATCGGTCACAGATGCCGTGACCTGCCAGTTTTTCGACCTCTGGTATACCGGCATGTGTGGCGCACGCCTGCATGCTAAGTACCTTAAACCCGTCTCGGACGAGCCCGTGCCATTGGTACTTCAGTTCCATGGATATCCGGGTGCAAGCCGCAGCTGGTTTGAGCAGGCGTCGTTTGCGGGCATGGGCATGGCACTCATCGCCCTCGACTGCCCCGGTCAAGGAGGTCCCTCCGAGGACATTGGTGGATTTGAGGGCACAACGGTCGCGGGCCATATCGTCGCCGGTATCGACGGCGACCCGGCCAACCTCTACTATGTCCGCTTGCACCAAGATATTCGCATCCTGTGTCGCATCGTTCGCGAGCTCGAGGGCATCAATCTTGCCCGTGTGTTTGTGAACGGCGCGTCGCAGGGCGGCGGTTTGGGCATTGCGACCTGTGCACTTAACAGCGAGCTTATCAATCGCGCCGCCATCCTCTATCCCTTCCTGTCGGATTTCCGCCTGGTCTGGGACTTGGATGCCGACGACATTGCCTACGAGGGCCTGCGCTATTGGTCTCGCTGGTTTGACGAGGACTCGACTCGTATCGACGAAGCCTATGCCAAGCTGGCGTACTTCGATTCCAAGAACTTTGCCCCTATGGTCAAATGCCCCGTGCTGTTTGGCACCGGCACAGCCGATACCGTCTGTCCGCCAGCGACGCAGTTTGCGGTCTATAACAACCTGACCTGTGAAAAGCGTCATGAGTTCTTTGAAGGCTTTGGCCACGAGGAGATTCAGGATTTTGACGATCTGATCATTCCGTTTTTCTGCAAGGGAGGGGAGGCTCATGTCTAAGTGCGAGAGCAATGTCGGCGAGCTGATTGTCCCCGACCTTGTGGGGATTCCCGGGACGGTTTCGTCAAGGCTCTCTGAATATCGGGACTGGCACGGTGATGTTCAGGCAGATGTTTCTGATTTGGAGACATGTGCTATGAATCTTGAGATTCAAGGCCTGGCCATTACGGCGATCGATTTCGCCAATCCGTATGCCCGCTACTCCGAGGTTTCCTTTGAGCTTGGTGGCGATGTGGTCCACGCACGTTTGATCGAGCCTGCCGGTCGCGCCCGAGCATCCGAGCTTGTGCCGCTATGTCTGATGTTTCACGACATCGACCGACCCGTGCGGGGATGGCATCACATGACGAGGTTTGCGGCCATGGGATATGCCGTGCTTGCGCTGGACGATGAGGCGATTGGACCCAGCGATCTGCGGCAGGGGATTACCTCGCCTGCTTTTGTCAGGCGCGTCCGTTGGGGCTGCGCGTTGGCGGAGGTCGCGCGCAATCTTGATGGCATGGACCCCGACCGCATCTTTGCATGGGGCGAGGGTCTTGGCGGCGGAGTCGCGCTGGCGGTTTCTGCTCTGGACGAGCGGGGCCTCGCCCGCACGGCGGTTGCCAATCCGCTTCCTGGCGGCCTCGAGGTGCTGTCGTCTCGGGTGCGCGGATCGGTGCTCATGGGCACATCGCTTATGGATACCGTGAGCGATCCCAAGGATCAGTTTGCCGTATTCAACGGTCTTGAGTGTGACCGGAGGCATATCATCTATGCAAAATACGCTCACGAGCGCATCAATGCGTTCGAAAACGAAGTCGTAGACTTTTTTAACCAAACGTTCCACTCGTGTTCTTTGGCCTAGACGGCCTGGACACTGCCAACAAGAGTGGGTGGCATAGGGCCGCCCGCCAGACAACTAAGGAGATTCTTGTGGCAACTCAGAAATTCACCGGCGTTATCCCTCCCGTCGTTGTTCCCGATACCGAAGATCACCAGCTCGATGTTGCCTCCTTTGAGCGCAGCATCAACCGCATGATCGATGCCGGCGTCGATGGCCTGTTCTTCTTGGGCTCTTCGGGTGAGGTCGTTTTCTCCACCGACGAGCGTCGTCGCCAGATCATCGCCGAGGCCGTCCGCATCGTCGACCACCGCGTGCCTGTTCTGGTCGGCATCATCGATACCGAGACCGAGCGCATGATTGAGCACGGCAAGGTCGCTCAGGAGCTGGGCGCCGATGCCCTCGTCGCCACCTGCCCGTTCTATGCCCTGCAGGGCATGACCGAGGTCGAGGAGCACTTCCGCATCCTGCACGAGGAGCTTGACCTGCCCATCTTTGCCTATGATATCCCCGTCTGCGTTCACACCAAGCTCCCCTGGAAGCTCCTTGCCAAGCTCGGCGCCGAGGGCGTCCTTGCTGGCGTCAAGGATTCCTCGGGTGATGACATCTCGTTCCGCTACCTCGTTCAGGAGAACGAGAAGAACGGCCATCCGATGAGCATCCTCACCGGCCACGAGGTTGTTGTCGACGGCGCTTACCTCGGTGGCGCCGACGGCTCTGTCCCGGGTCTCGCCAACGTTGAGCCCGAGGGCTACGTTCGTCAGTGGAAGGCCGCTCAGGCTGGTGACTGGGCTACCGTCAAGGCCGAGCAGGATCGCCTCAATGAGATTTCGCACATCTGGGATGTCACCTCGGGCGTCCAGGGCTATGCCGGTGGCGTCGGCGCCTTCAAGACCGCTATGAACCTCATGGGTATCTTCGACAGCCCGACCATGCCGCGCCCGGTGAAGGCCATGACCGGCGAGAACGTCGAGGCTATTAGGAAGGTCCTCCAGGACAACGGCCTCCTGTAAAGCTTTCCCAGGCACCCGACCTCGCCGTTCAACCGTGTGGCCATGACTATTAGGTCAATGGCCACACGGTTTCTCGGCGATCTTGGGCACCAGGAAAACCTTTACTGCGCTGTGACGGCTAGCCTGACGGCGCATTTCCTATAGTTGTTTTTTATCTCCGAAGGAGAGCGACATGGAGAACAAGTACGTCTGTTCTGTCGATATCGGCGGAACTAAGATCGCGACTGCCATCATGGAGTACCCGGCTGACGGTAGTGTGCCCCATCCCGTTTTTGAGGCCGAGGTTCCCACCGAGGCCCAAGAGGGCGGCGAGGCCGTCTTCCAGCGTATCGAGGCGTCCATCAAGGCTGCTCTCGAGGCGAATCCCGATGTCGAGGTCCTTGGCGTCGGTATCGGTGCCGCCGGCGTCGTCGATCCCAAGACGGGCGCCATCGCGTATGCCAATGAGATCATGCCCGGCTGGTCCGGCGTTCAGTTGGGGCCGCGTCTGCGCGAGGATCTCGGTCTTCCCGTTGCCGTTGTAGGCGACGTGCAAGCTCATGCTCTGGGCGAGGCCCACTGGGGCGTCGGCAAGGGCAAGTTCTCCGTCTTGTGTCTTGGCATCGGTACGGGCATCGGCGGCGCATATGTCGAGAACGGCCGCGTGATGCAGGGCTTCCATGGTGCTGCTGGCCATATGGGCCACATCGAGTGCTCGGCTGCCGCCGGCATTCCCTGCGCCTGCGGGCGTTCCGGCCATCTGGAGTCGGTTGCTTCGGGCACTTCCATTGGTCGTATGTACGATGAGCGCTTTGGCCGTGTCGACCCCAGCCGTCCTTCGGTCGGTCGCGATGTGAACGACCTGTGCCGTGCAGGCGACGCAAAGGCGACCGAGGTCATCCATGATGCCGGCTTTGCGTTGGGTGCCAGCTTGGGCTCGCTCGCTAACATCCTGGACCCTGAGGTCATCGTGCTTTCGGGCGGCGTGATTCACCAAGGTCCCGATTGGCGTTCGCAGACGTGGAAGGATTCGGTGCACGAGGGCTATGCCAGCCAGGCGCTCGATCCGCTTCAGGACACGCCGATCCTCATCGGTTCTCTGGAGGGCGATGCTCCGCTCATCGGTGCCGCTGAGCATCTTCTTGCCTCGTTGAAGTAAACGTATCTGCTGTAGGAGCCTCCCGAGACAACACGCCTCGGGAGGCTGTTCTGAGAAAGGTTGCAGCCTTATGACCGTCGATCCTTTGATTCAATCCCTGAAGGGCAAGCTCGTCGTGAGCGTTCAGGCGTATATGGGCGAGCCGCTTCGTACGCCCGAGACCATGGCTCAAATGTCTCGCGCTTGCGAGCTTGGCGGCGCCGCCGCCATTCGCTGTCAGGGCCTTGCCGACATTGCCGCCATTAAGGGTCGCTGTGAGGTTCCTGTTATCGGCCTGTGGAAGGATGGGCACGAGGGCGTTTACATCACGCCGACGCTGCGTCACGCTCGCGCCTGCGTTGCCGCGGGTGCCGATATCGTGGCGATCGATGCCACCGATCGTCCGCGTCCCGATGGCAAGACCGTCGAGGACACCTTCCGTCCGCTGCACGAGGAGGGTGTGCTCCTGATGGCGGATTGTGCCACCATCGAGGACATTCGCCGTGCGGTTGATATGGGCTTCGACCTTGTATCCACCACGCTTTCTCATGGTGTCGCCGCCATCGACTGCACCATGGCCGATGGCCCCGATCTTCCGCTTCTGCGTCAGGCGACCGAGGAATTCCCCGGTCTTCCCATCATCTGCGAGGGCCGTGTGCACACGCCCGAGGAGGCTCGCGCCGCGATCGATGCTGGCGCTTGGGCCGTTGTCGTCGGCACTGCCATCACGCATCCCACGAGTATTACGAGTTGGTTCAAGGCTGCGCTTGAGGCGTAAGACAGGCCTCGTATCCGCTCGGGGCGGTATACTCAATATAGGCAATTGACCGCGCGGGATCCGGGTTGCTGGGTCCCGCGCTTGTTTTCGGGAGGCAACACATGCAAAAGGGAGATGCCATGGATGCGGCGGAGCGCTCGGAGCGCATCCCCGATATCGTCATCATCACCGGAATGTCCGGATCGGGCCGCACGCAGGCCATGCACGTGTTCGAGGACATGGGCTATTTTTGCATCGATAACCTGCCTCCGCGTCTGATCGCCCAGCTTGCCGAGCTCGTCGGCATCAATACGGGCGTGGGCAGGCATCTCGCCGTCACCTGCGATTTGCGTAGCCAGGGACTGTTTGACGAGTTGCTCGATGCGGTCGCCGCGCTCGAAGAACGCGAGATGAGCTGCGACATCGTGTTCCTAGAGGCTTCTGACGAGGTGCTGATCCGTCGTTATAGCGAAAATCGCCGCCGTCATCCCATTGCCAAGCCGGGGGAGACTACGGCCGATGCCATTCAGCGCGAGCGCCTTCAGCTGCAGGGCGTGCGCGATCGAGCCGATATGATTATCGACACGAGCCGCCTGCGCACCTCTGCCCTGCGCAACAAATTGCGCATGGCGTTCTCCGAGTTGTCCGACCAGCAGCTCATGGACGTTCACGTGTTCTCGTTTGGCTTTAAGCACGGTATGCCCGTCGAGGCGGACATTATGATCGACGTTCGCTTCCTGCCCAATCCGTTTTACGATCCCGAGATGCGTACCATGACCGGTCTCGATAAGAAAGTCTCCGACTTTGTTCTGGACCATCCCAAGACCCAGGAGTTCTGGAAGGCCTGGACGCAGCTGCTCGATACGGTGATGCCCGGTTATATCGCGGAGGGTAAACCGCAGCTTTCTATCGCCATCGGCTGCACGGGCGGACAGCACCGTAGCGTCGCCATTGCCGAGGCCACGGCCCGTTACCTGGAAGGCGCCCAGTATCACGTGAGCATCTCCCACCGCGACCTGTCGCGCGCCAACACGAAGGCATAGGCCTGCATGTCGTTTACCGCTGAGGTGCGCGACGAGCTTGCGCGCTGCGAACCCGAATGTGAATACTGCGATTTGTCGACGCTTGCCGCCCTGACGCGTGTGAGCGGTACGCTTTCGTTGGCCGGCTCCGGGCGGTATCGTTTGACGGTCGCGACCGAGACGGGAGCCGTCGCGCGCACGATGATCACGCTGACGCATCGCATCCTTAAGCTCAAAACGGAATTCACCGTTCGTAAATCGGTCTTGCATAAGGTCCGTAACTATCTCATTACCCTGCCCGATCAACCCGACCTGGACAAGGCTCTGGTGCTGCTGGGCATTCTAGACCGCAGGGGAGGGCTCGTTGCTGGTGTTCCCCGACACATCGTTGCCCGTCCCTGCTGCAGGCTTGCCTACATCCGCGGCGCGCTCATCGCGGGCGGCTTCGTGGCCGATCCACGCGGCGATTTTCATTTGGAGATCGCGGTGCAGGGCGAGCAATATGCCAAGGGGCTTTGCGACCTGTTGGGGCAGATTGGGGTCCATGCTCGTGTTAATGCGCGGCGGGGGTCATATGCCGTGTACATTAAGAGCGCCGAGGAAATCGAGCATTTATTAAAGCTGATTGGTGCCAAGCGCAGCGTTGCCGAGATTGAGGAGGCGCGCGCGGTCAAGTTGGTTAAGAACGATGTGAACCGTCGCGTGAACGCCGAGCTCGCCAACCAGACCAGAAGCGCCGGTGCTGCCCAACATCAGCTTGCGCTTATCGATGAGCTCGAGCAGCGCGGCCTTCGCGATGCGCTTCCGGATGCCTTGGCGGTCTTTTGCGACCTGCGCGAGCGCTATCCCGATCTGTCGCTGCGTGATTTAGGGGAGATGGCTGACCCTCCCTTGTCGAAGTCGGCCCTCTACCATCGAGTTTTGAGGCTTGAAAAGCTCATTGAAGCAAACGGGTAGTTTAAAGTATCGACTTATATACGGATTTAGCTGCTATTTTATTCTTTAAAACGTTTTAACGTAAATTTGATTTTCAATTTCGAGCATTCTCGTGAAATTCAAGTCAAAAAAAAGGTATATTAGGCGAGTGGTTAGTTTGTGGGCCTCAACGGCGGGCGCTGTAGCTTGCGGGGGCCTTACGAAAGGAGACACAATGGCAGTAAAGGTTGCTATTAACGGCTTCGGTCGCATCGGTCGTCTGGCTTTCCGTCAGATGTTCGGTCATGAGGGCTCCGAGATCGTCGCTATCAACGACCTCACCTCTCCCGATATGCTCGCTTACCTGCTGAAGTACGACTCCACGCAGGGCAACTACGCTCGCGATCACGAGGTCGTTGCTGGCGAGGATTCCATCACCGTTGACGGCAAGGAGATCAAGATCTACAAGGAGGCCGACGCCAACAACCTGCCTTGGGGCGACCTCGACGTCGACGTCGTTCTCGAGTGCACCGGCTTCTACACCAGCAAGGCTAAGGCTCAGGCCCACATCAACGCTGGCGCCAAGAAGGTCGTTATCTCCGCTCCGGCCGGCAGCGATCTGCCCACCATCGTGTACAACGTCAACCACGAGACGCTGACCGCTGAGGACAACATCATCTCCGCTGCTTCCTGCACCACCAACTGCCTTGCCCCGATGGCCAAGGGTCTGAACGACTTCGCTCCCATCGTGTCCGGCATCATGACCACCATTCACGCCTGGACCGGCGACCAGATGCCGCTCGACGGCCCGCAGCGCAAGGGCAACAAGCGTCGTAGCCGCGCCTGCGCCGTTAACATCGTCCCCAACACCACCGGTGCTGCCAAGGCTATCGGCCTGGTTCTCCCCGAGCTCAACGGCAAGCTCATCGGTGCCGCCCAGCGCGTCCCGACGCCGACCGGCTCCATCACCAACCTCTACGCTGTCGTTGACAAGAAGGTCACCGTCGACGAGGTCAACGCCGCTATGAAGGCCTACGCTGCCACCATCTCCGAGACCTTCGGTTACAACGAGGACGACATCGTCTCCACCGACATCATCGGCGAGACCCATGGCTCCATCTTCGACGCCACTCAGACCATGTGCTCTGACCTCGGCAACGGCCAGACCCTCGTTCAGGTCACCTCTTGGTACGACAACGAGAACTCTTACACCTCTCAGATGGTCCGCACCATCAAGTACTTCGAGAAGTTCGTTGCTTAATTTAGCTTTTAGCGAATAGCTCGTTGAGCGTCTAAAGAAGGGCGCGGCCTTATAGGGCTTACACCCTAGGGTCGCGCCCTTTTTATAGGAAATCGTCTGCCGTAATGGGAGGCAGACACGTACGAAAGGTAGAAGCAAACATGGCCTTTACCAAGAAGACCGTCCGCGACATCGATGTCGACGGCAAGCGCGTTCTCGTCCGCGTTGACTTCAACGTGCCTATCAAGGATGGCGTCGTTGGCGACACCACCCGTATCAAGGCTGCCCTGCCCACCATCAACTATCTCGTTGAGCACAACGCTCGCGTCATCCTCATGAGCCACCTCGGCCGTCCCGATGGCACCGGCTTCCAGCCCGAGCTGTCCCTCGAGCCCGTCGCCAAGAAGCTCGCCGAGCTCTCTGGTCTCGACGTCGCCTTCGTCGCCGACACCTATGGCGAGAAGGCTGCCGAGGCTGTCGCTGCCGTCGAGCCGGGCAAGGTTCTCGTTCTCGAGAACGTCCGCTTCGATAAGCGTGAGAAGAAGAACGATCCCGAGATCGCCAAGAAGCTTGCTTCCTATGGTGACGTCTTCGTTCTCGATGCCTTCGGCACCGCTCACCGCGCCCAGGGTTCCGTCGTGGGCCCCGCCGCTTACCTGCCTGCCGTCGCCGGCTTCCTGCTCGAGAAGGAGGTCGACACGCTGACCGGCATCTTCGCCGAGCCCGAGCGTCCCTTCGTCGCTATCGTCGGCGGTTCCAAGGTTTCCTCCAAGATCGGCGTTCTCGATCACCTCATCGACTCCGCTGACACCCTGATCATCGGTGGCGGCATGGCCTACACCTTCTTCCTGGCTCAGGGCTTGACCGTCGGTCAGTCCCTCAAGGAAGAGGACTGGGTCGAGCGCGCTGGCGAGATGCTCAAGAAGGCCGAGGAGAAGGGCGTTAAGATCCTGCTCCCCATCGACAACCGCGTTGCCGATCACTTTGGCGAGGACGCTGTCCCCGAGGTTGTCGCTTCCGACGCTATCCCCGACGATCGTGAGGGCATGGACATCGGCCCCAAGACCGAGGAGCTCTACGCCGAGGCTGTCAAGGGCGCCAAGACCGTGTTCTGGAATGGCCCCATGGGCGTCTTCGAGTTCGATAACTTCGCTCACGGCACCCAGGCTATCGCCGAGGCTGTTGCCGAGGCCGACTGCACCTCGATCATCGGCGGCGGCGACTCTGTCGCAGCTGTCAACAAGTTCAACCTGGCCGACAAGATGAGCTGGATCTCCACCGGTGGTGGCGCTTCCATGGAGCTCGTCGAGGGTAAGGCCCTGCCCGGAGTGGAGGCGCTTCTCGATGCCTAATCGCACTCTTCTTATCGCTGGTAACTGGAAGATGAACAACGACGTCGCCGAGGCCGCCAAGCTCGCCGACGAGCTGGCTCAGGCTCTGCCCGAGGTTCCGGCTGGCGTCGAGGTGCTCGTCTGCCCTCCGACCATTGACATCACCACGGTTCATGACCGCATTCAGGCTGCCCCCATCGCCCTCGGTGCACAGAACGTGTACTGGGAGGCCAAGGGTGCCTTCACCGGTGAGTCCTCTTGCGACATGCTCAAGTCTGCTGGCTGCACCTACTGCATCATCGGTCACTCCGAGCGTCGCGACTACTTCCATGAGACCGACGAGGACCAGAACAAGAAGGCCAAGGCCCTCGTTGCCGCCGGTCTTGTTCCCGTCTTCTGCTGCGGCGAGTCCCTCGAGGTCCGCGAGGCTGGCACCTATGTCGAGCACGTCGTGAACCAGGTCAAGGCTGGTCTCGAGGGTCTCGAGATCACTTGCCCCAAGCAGGTCGTTGTCGCCTACGAGCCCATCTGGGCTATCGGCACCGGCAAGACCGCTACCGCCGAGGACGCTCAGGAGGTCTGCGGCGCTATCCGTGAGACCCTCAAGGAGATGTTCGGCGAGGAGCTCGCCAACGGCATCCGCGTTCTCTACGGCGGTTCCGCGAAGCCCGGCAACATCGCCGAGCTCGTCGCCAAGCCCGACGTTGACGGCGCCCTCGTGGGCGGCGCTTCGCTCAAGGCTGCCGACTTCGCCTCTATGGTCGTTAAGGCAGGCGAGTAGGACATATGGCACAGCGTCATCTTCCTGCACTTCTGATCATCATGGACGGCTGTGGCCTGGCTCCGGCCGATGGCGAGAACGCCGTCGCCGCTGCCAAGACGCCCTTCCTTGATAGCCTGTACGCTCAGTATCCCCACACCACGCTCGGTGCTTCGGGCGAGGACGTGGGCCTTCCCGACGGTCAGATGGGCAACTCCGAGGTAGGCCACCTCAACATCGGTGCCGGCCGCATCGTGTTCCAGGAGCTTTCGCGCATCAACAATGCCATCAAGGACGGCTCTATCGCCAAGAACGAGGTCTTCGTCAAGGCTATGGACGACGTCAAGGCTGACGGCAAGACTCTCCACCTCATGGGCCTTATGAGCCCCGGCGGCGTTCATTCTCACATGAACCACGTCGAGGCCCTGGTCAAGATGGCTGCCCAGCATGGCGTCAAGACCGTTCGCGTCCACGCCTTTATGGATGGCCGCGATGTCGACCCGCAGTCCGGTGCCGGCTTCATGAGCGAGTTCTGCGCCTTCCTGGCTAAGATCTCCGAGGAGACCGGTTGCGACGCTCGCGTTGCCACCGTTTCGGGCCGTTATTGGGCTATGGACCGCGATAACCGTTGGGAGCGCATCCAGCGTGCCTACGATGTCATGGTCAACGCGTCCGATGCCGATACCGACCCCGTGGCCGGTATCAAGGCCTACTACGAGAAGGATCCGCGCGGCGATGAGTTCGTCGAGCCCTTCGCTGCCCACAACGAGGGCATCCACGAGGGCGACGCGGCCATCTTCTTCAACTTCCGTCCCGACCGCGCTCGTCAGATGACCCGCGTGTTCACGGACAAGGAGTTCGACGGCTTTGAGCGCGAGCAGATCAAGCTTTCGCACTTTGTGACGATGACCGAGTACGATCCGACGTTTGACGTCGAGGTCGCCTTCCCCAAGACGTTCCCCGAGAACGTCCTGGCCGACGTTATCGCCGCCAATGGCCTGAAGCAGCTGCACACCGCCGAGACCGAGAAGTACGCCCACGTGACGTTCTTCCTCAACGGCGGCATCGAGGAGCCCAAGGAGGGCGAGGAGCGCGTGCTCGTCGCTTCTCCCAAGGTCGCTACCTACGATCTGCAGCCCGAGATGAGCGCTCCCGAGGTTACCGAGAAGCTCGTCGCCGCAATCAACGAGGAGCGCGCTGATTTCTACATCGTGAACTTCGCGAACTGCGACATGGTTGGTCACACCGGTGTCTTCGACGCCGCCGTTAAGGCCGTCGAGGCTGTTGACGATGCTTTGTCCAAGGTTGTCCCGGCGATTCTCGCCAAGGGTGGCTTTGCGCTGATTACCGCCGACCATGGCAACGCCGATCACATGTTTGACGTTGCTTCCGACGGTTCCAAGCATCCGTTTACGGCTCACACCACCAACCGCGTGCCGTTCATCATCGTTGATGATAAGGCCAAACTCACCGGTATCGAGGACGGCCGTCTTTCCGATATCGCTCCGACCATGCTCACCATGGCTGGTATTGAGCCTTCCGCCGAGATGACGGGTCGCGTGCTCGCCACCGAGGCCTAATAGAAAACAAATACCGTTTTCTAGTAAGGGGGTTGTCCACAACCGGACGACCCCCTTTTTGGTATTTCTGCCATTTCTACCCCGTCCCTAAATGGCAGGTGGGGGAGTGTTGAAGGTTGTGGTACAGTACTGGAGTTTGAATTGTTCTATTAAGGAGCTTATCTATGGGTCCGTTCCAGATTCTTCTGTTTGTCGTTTGGGCTGTTTCTGCCGTGGCGCTGACGATTCTCGTTCTGATGCATTCCGGTAAGGGCACCGGCGTTTCGGATATGATCGCTAGCTCGCTGTATAACTCCAGCTCTGCCACGGGCGTCATGGAGCAGAACCTCGATCGCCTGACGGTAATTATGGCCGTCGTTTTTGCCGTGTGTGTCGTTCTGTGCATGTTTTTCTTCCCGCAGGGCATCGTCGGCTACTAAGCATCGGCGTATATACGTTTGTAAGGGGTCCCGCATGTGCGGGGCCCTTTTTGTTTACAGACTTGTAACAGAGCCAAAATATCCCCACATACTTCGCCCAACTAAAGAAATTCTCGACCGTTAACCGGAATCAGCGCCAAATTGTGCATAAAATGCGCTACTGTATTGCAAAACGTTGGCCCGCATTGCATAACCAGCCATAACAGCGGACCGCGTTTGAATGGTTCGATTGGGCTGTCTCGACGTTGCCCGGCCGAATTCACTTTGTCCTATCTCATAAGGAGGATGGCATGGCTGATTCTATGTTCCACCAGCCCGTTATGGGTCGTCGCGCCTTTGTTGGCGGCACCCTCGCTGCGAGCTCCATGGCTTTTCTTGCCGCATGCGGCAAGAAGGGCGGCGACGCTTCCGGTTCTGAGTCCGGTTCGACGCTGAACTTCTACATCAACAACCCGGTCTGCATCGACCCCTACAACGTCCAGGAGGATCAGGGCACTCAGGTCGAGTACCAGCTCTTCGACGCTCTGACGGAGTACGACCCCGAGAAGGGCGAGATCGTTCCGCTGGCTTGCGAGTCCTTTGAGGCTAACGACGACGCCACCGAGTTCACCTTCAAGATCAAGAAGGCTAAGTTCCACAACGGCGACGACGTTACCTCCAAGTCCTTCAAGCTCGGTTGGGAGCGTCTAGTCAACACCAAGTCGGCCATCGCCACCGAGTATGGTCCTTCCGAGGTCTCCTATCACCTTTCCATGGTTGAGGGCTATGACGATCTGCTTGCCGGCAACGCTACCGAGCTCAGCGGTGTTACTTGCCCCGACGATGAGACCCTCGTCGTCAAGCTGTCTTCCGCTTACGCCGACTTCCCCTTCGTCGCCTCTCACCCGGCTCTGTCCCCGGTTCCCGAGTGCGCCGAGTCCGATGTCAAGAGCTTCTACCTTGCCCCGATCGGTAACGGCCCGTTCATGATGGACGGCAAGTGGGAGGATGGTCAGGAAATCAACCTCAAGAAGTTCGACGATTACTATGGCGACAAGGCCAAGATCGATGGCATCCACTTCCAGGTCATCAAGGACATGGAGACCGCTTACAAGGAGTTCCAGGCCGGTAACCTCGATGTCTGCGACGTTCCCGTTGCTCAGATCGACGCCGCCAAGAAGGACCGTGGCGAGTCCAAGGACGGCTACACCATGGGTGACGGCGAGCATATGCTGCTCGGTGCCGAGCCTTCCACGTACTATCTGACCTGCAACAACACGGCCGAGCCGTTCAATAACGCCGACCTGCGCAGGGGCATTTCCCTGGCCATCAACCGTGAGGCCATCTGCAAGACCATCTTCAAGGGTACCCGTACCCCCGCCGACGGCATCGTTCCTCCGGGAATCGCCGGCTACAAGGAGGGCGCATGGGAGTTCTGTGCCTATGACGTCGACAAGGCTAATGAGTACCTCGACAAGGTCGCTCCCGCTGGCGCTAACGGCGATCGTGGCATCAATGTGACCCTGTCCTACAACCAGGACGGTGGCCACAAGGAGATCATGGAGTCCATCATCGGCGACCTCGCCAAGGTGGGCGTCACCGCCGTCTCCGATACTCCCGAGTGGTCTGCCCTGCTCGAGCAGTATCAGAACTTCAACTATCAGTTCGGCCGTCTGGGCTGGATCGCCGATTACCCGATCATGGACAACTTCCTGTACCCGCTGTTCCACTCCGACTCCCTCGGTGGCGACAACCGCTCCGGTTACAGCAACCCCGAGTTCGATGCCAAGGTCGACGAGGCCCGCACCACGGTTGACGACGACGAGCGCATCGCCAAGATGCGGGAGGCCGACGCCATGGTCGCTGCTGACTGCCCGGTTATCCCGGTGATGTTCTACACGCACACCATCGCTGGCTCCGATCGCGTCAAGCATCTCTATGTCGATCCGCAGAAGCACGCCGATCTGGGTACCGCCGAGCTCGCCTAAGGGTTTTGCAGCTTCCGTGAGGGTCAAGTATTTACGTAGACCTCATGGGAAACATACAGTTCTCCCTAACCTGGGGTAAACTGGCTGATGGTAATTTTGGGATGCCGGTCTGGCGATCGGCATCCCATTTAGGTTAATCCCTAGATAGGGGAGTGGTATGGGTAAGTACATCGTTAAACGTGTGCTTCAGTTCATCCCGGTATTTTTGGGCGTTACGCTGATTCTGTTCGCCCTCCAGAATATCGTGCCGGGAGACCCGATCAAGCTGATCGGTGGAGACAAGGCTCTGTCCCCCGAGGTGGAGCTTCAGCTTCGCGTGCGCTATCACCTGGTCCAGTCGGACGAGGACGGCAACGCGATCCTTGACGAGAACGGCGATCCCGTTCAAACGTCGCTCGTGGACCGTTATTTGTATTACATGAACGGTCTGCTTCATGGCGATCTGGGCAATTCGTACCAGCGCAAGCTGCCGGTTACGGAAATCTTTGCCCAGAAGTATCCGTATACGGTCAAACTTGCCGCGTGCGCTATCGTGCTCGAGGCAATCATGGGTATCGGTGCGGGTATTATTTCGGCGGTCAAGCGTTATTCCTTCTGGGATATTTTGGTTACGCTCACCACGTCGATCCTCGTTGCCGTCCCTGCTTTCTGGCTCGGTATGCTGCTGCAGCTGTTCTTTGGCGTCATCCTTAAGGATGCCACCGGCGGCGCATTCTCCATGCCGATCTCGGGTGCCGGCGGCTCCAGCTCTCAGTATCAGGATTGGATGCACTATGTGCTTCCGACCATTACGCTGGCTTCGGTTTCGACCGCCTATGCTGCCCGCATCATGCGCTCGCAGCTGCTCGACGTCATGAACCAGGATTACATCCGCACGGCAAAGGCCAAGGGTCTCTCCAATCGCGCGATCATCGTCAAGCATGCGCTTAAGAATGCGCTCATCCCCGTCGTTACCTATATTGGTGTCGACTTCGGAGGCATGCTTTCGGGCGCCATCCTGACCGAGACGGTCTTTAACTGGCCCGGCATCGGCTTCGAGGTCTACCGCGCCATTAGCATGCGCGACTGGCCCATCGTTATGGGCGGCGTTACGCTCATCGTTGTCGTCGTTATGGTGATCAACCTGCTCGTCGACATTAGCTATGCATTCCTCGACCCGCGCATCCGCCTTGGCGGTCCGTCGGATAAGGCCTAAGGGAGGTACGTCTCATGCAGGAAACTGATTCTCAGTCTCAGGAGCAGGCTACCGCCACCAAGGCCGCATCTGCTCCCGCCAAGTCCCGCACGCTGTGGGGCGACGCTTTTAAGCGTCTTCGTAAGAACAAGCTCGCCGTTATCGGTGTCTGCTGGATCGTCATCGTCGTTGTGGTCGCCCTGACCGCCGATCTGTGGGCTCAGCCCTGGCTCGGTTCGCCGACGGCTTCCGACTCGACTACCATGGCCGAGACCTCGCTGCTGGCTCCGTGTGCCGAGCACCCGTTTGGCACCGACTCTCTTGGCCGCGATATTCTCGTCCGTGTTATCTACGGTGCACGCGTTTCGCTTTCCGTCGGTATTATGGCCACTGCCATATCCACGGTAATCGGTCTGGTCATGGGCGCCCTTGCCGGTTTCTATGGCGGCATCTGGGATACGATCATCATGCGCTGTGCGGATATCTTCCTGGCGTTCCCGTACGTGCTGTTCGTTGTTGCCATGATTGCCGTTATCGGTCGTGGTCTTCAGAACGTCTTTATCGCCATCGGCATTCTCGGCTGGCCTTCGATTGCGCGCGTCTTCCGATCCGCGATCCTGACGGTCAAAGAGAACGACTATGTTGACGCCGCTCGCGCTATGGGTGCATCCGATGCCCGTATCGTTATGCGCCATATCTTCCCGAACTCCGTTGCTTCTATCGTGGTCTACGCGACCATGAACATTGGTGGCGCCATTCTGACCGAGTCCGCTCTGTCCTTCCTCGGCATGGGCGTTATCCCGCCTACGCCTTCGTGGGGCTCCATGATTCAGGACGGTCAGCAGTATCTTCTGACTGCTCCCTGGATGATGATCATGCCCGGTCTGGCAATTCTTTCGACGGTGCTCGCCTTCACCCTGCTGGGTGACGGTCTGCGCGATGCCCTCGACGTCAAGATGAAGGACGCATAAGGATGAAGAAGAACAAGAACTATGTGGACCTGAAGGACCAGCCGGTTCCCGAGGGCCAGCATCTGCTCGAGGTCGATGACCTTAAGATGTATTTCCACACCGAAGATGGCGTTGTTCGCGCTGTCGACGGTGTGTCCTACACGCTCGATCGCGGTGAGACCCTGGGTGTCGTCGGTGAGTCCGGCTCTGGTAAATCCGTGACCGCCATGACCATCATGGGCCTTATCTCGATGCCTCCGGGAAAGATTGAGGGCGGCGACGTTCGCTATCGCGGTCGTTCTATCCTCGAGATGACCGAGGAAGAGATGCAGCACATTCGCGGTAACGATATCGCGATGATCTTCCAGGATCCTATGACCTCCCTGAACCCGGTCTATAAGATCGGTAAGCAGGTGGGCGAGGGCCTTCGTCTGCACCGTGGCTACTCCAAGCAGGAGGCGCTCAAGCGCGCCACCGAGCTTTTGGACCTTGTTGGTATCCCCGAGCCCGAGAAGCGCGTCAACGAGTATCCGCACCAGTTCTCCGGCGGTATGCGTCAGCGCGTCATGATCGCCATGGCCCTTGCCTGTGATCCCGATATTCTGATTGCCGACGAGCCCACAACTGCCCTGGACGTTACCATTCAGGCTCAGATTATTGAGCTTATGCAGGAAATGCAGGAGAAGAACGGCAACGCCATCATCATGATTACCCATGACCTGGGCGTTGTCGCCGATATGGCCGACAAAATCATGGTTATGTACGCCGGCCGTCCTGTCGAGTTCGGTACTGCTGAGGAAATCTTCTACGAGAGCCGCCACCCCTACACCTGGGGCCTTATCCGCTCCATCCCGGAGCAGGCCATCGAAGAGAAGAAGCCGCTTACGCCGATTCACGGCAACCCGCCTTCGCTCATGAACTTGCCTGAGGGCTGCGTCTTCTCTCCTCGTTGCCCCTATGCGACGGACAAGTGCCGCAAGCAGCGCCCCGAGCGCGTTGTTACCGAGTCTGGTCATTACTCTGCGTGCCACTACTCCGGTGACCCCGAGTTCCTCAAGAACGCTCCTGAGACGTCCCGTACGCGCAAGGATTCCAAGAAGGGAGGCGAGGCGTAATGGCAGATACCAACGAGCGTACTCCGCTGCTGAAGGTCGAGCACCTCTCTAAGGAGTTCCCTGCAGAGTCCGGCATGTTCGCCAAGCGCTTCTCCAAGCGTGTCGTCTCTG
Organism: uncultured Collinsella sp.; assembly: GCA_902490405.1. GTDB lineage: Bacteria > Actinomycetota > Coriobacteriia > Coriobacteriales > Coriobacteriaceae > Collinsella. Next base: position 1,071 of record CABUDS010000019.1, on the reverse strand, counting down.
CTGTGAATGACATTTCGTTCGAGATTTATCCTGGCGAGACCTTTGGCCTGGTCGGCGAGTCTGGTTGCGGTAAGTCCACCACGGGTCGCACCATCATGCGTCTGACCAAGCCGACTGCCGGTAAGGTGTTCTTCCAGGGCAAAGATGTTGCCGAGATGAGCAAGCACGAGATCAAGGATATGCGTCGTGAGATGCAGTTTATCTTCCAGGATCCTTATGCATCGCTGAACCCTCGTATGACCATCGGCGAGATCGTCTCCGAGCCCATGACCATTCACGGCGTGGGTACCAAGGAAGAGCGTATCGAGCGTGTCCGCGAGCTTCTCGACGTCGTCGGACTGAACCCCGAGCACATCAACCGCTATCCGCACGAGTTCTCGGGCGGCCAGCGCCAGCGTGTCGGCATTGCCCGCGCCTTTGCGCTCAAGCCCAAGCTGATTATCTGCGATGAGCCCGTCTCTGCGCTTGACGTATCCATTCAGGCCCAGGTTCTGAACCTTCTTAAGGAGCTCCAGGACAAGTTCGGTACGGCTTATCTCTTCATTGCTCACGACCTCTCTGTCGTGCAGCACATTTCTGATCGCGTTGCCGTTATGTATCTGGGCAAGATGGTCGAGGTTTCGGACTGGAAGACGCTCTACAGTGAGCCGCACCACCCGTACACGCAGTCGCTGCTGTCTGCCGTGCCGGTGCCCGATCCGGATATCCAGAAGACCCGCAAGCGCATCATTCTCGCTGGCGATCCGCCGTCGCCGCTGGATCCGCCGACCGGTTGCCGTTTCCACACGCGCTGCCCGATCGCGCAGGGCATCTGCTCCGAGAAGCTTCCCGAGTTTAAGGAAGTCGCACCGGGTCACTGCTGCGCCTGCCACTTCGCCGAGCCGTTCCCGATCAAGGAATCGCACATCGACCTGTAGTCGGTTGTTATCGTTCGGGCCCGTGCTGGACTTAGTTTTCAGAACGTCCTCGACCATGGAAACCCCCTTATCCTGCTCCTTCGGAGCTGCGGATAAGCGGGTTTCCTGGTCTGCGGACTGTTCTGAAAACTAAGGCCAGCACGGGCCCTACGTT
>CABUDS010000018.1 GCA_902490405.1 uncultured Collinsella sp. | reverse complement strand
AGCCTAGGTGCCAGGTGCCTAGGATTTGCACAATGCAGGCAACGACCAGGCCCAAAAACACCGCCGTTCCGCCCAAACGCGGGATGGGCTTGGTGTTGATGCGGCGCTTGGAAGGATAGTCGACGGCGTCGAGCTTAATTGCCAAGCGCTTGACCAGGGGCACCATGAGGAAGGTCGTGATAAAGGCCGCCGCTGCCACGCATAGATACGGTATGTAGCTCGGGGATGAAGCCATGAATCTAAAAACCGCCAAGCGTCGAAGGAAAAGGTCAAAGGTTGCTAAGCGCAAAGGGCATAGCCGAACCATGATACTCGACCACGGGGGGTGCATGGAATTGCACGCAGCGATAATCACGCGCTTACCAGATAATGGGATGTTGTCGATGGATTGTCGGGATACCGGCGGGGATCCATATGGGCTGTAATGGTGGTTTTCGGCAAATAAAAACCACCCCCCACGTTACGAAAATGAACCCACCTAAAACAGGTGGGTGCCCTCATCGACTGTTCCAGCGTCCTTAACAACGAAGGATACCTGTACTAGGTACGACTGTGTGGGCTCCCTAAATAAACGCGACGGTTCACCCAGTTGCTCCGCGGGGGGCGGAATACCTACATCATAAAGCGGCACTTTATCGATTCCAGTCTTGACATTACAAAAATCGTGTCGGACGATTACGGCGCCTTGGGCTCGAGCCGTCTGTGCGGTTGGTCCCTTTACGTTTGAGCTGCTGAATCATTGTTTTGGAGCATGTTTTTATGCCGACGTCGTTGACCGAACTTTTTTCGCCCGCCTGCCATTTGTGTCCGCGCCGTTGCGGTGCGGCGCGCGACGAGGGCGCGCGTGGCGTGTGCGGCGCCGACAACACGCTTAAGGTCGCCCGCGCGGCGCTCCATATGTGGGAGGAGCCGCCCATTTCGGGCGAGGCCGGCTCGGGTACGATTTTCTTTAGCGGCTGTTCGCTCAAATGTATCTACTGCCAAAACCACGAGATCTCGACGGGCAATTTCGGTCTTGAGATTTTGCCCGAGCGTTTGGTCGAGATTATGCTGGAGCTGCAGGACCAGGGCGCCAATAACATCAACCTGGTGACGGCGACGCACTATGCGCACCTGTTGCCTGCCGCGATTGCCGCGGCACGGACGCGCGGGTTGGTCATCCCAATTGTCTACAACACGAGTGGTTACGAGCGCGCGAGTGCCGTGGCGGCGCTGGGCGACCTGGTCGACGTGTGGCTTACGGACTTTAAATATGCCGATGCCGGGCTTGCTCAGTCGCTTTCTCATATTAAGGACTACCCGCGCGTGGCCGTGTCGGGTCTGGCCCAGATGGCTCGCGAGATCGATCGCCGCGGGGGAGAGCTGGTGGACGAGGACGGGCTCATGAAGCGCGGCATGATCGTGCGTCACCTGGTGCTGCCGGGGCATGCCGACGATTCGTGCCGCGTGTTGGACCTGGTGTGGCAGACGGTGGGCGACGTGTCGATCTCGGTCATGAACCAGTACACGCCCAATGCCCTCATGCGCGAACAAGGCGGCGACCTGGCGCGCGCCGTGACGCGCGAGGAGTATGAGCAGGTGCTCGACCATGCCGACGACCTGGGCTTTACGACGATGTTTTGGCAAGAAGGCGGCGCGGTAGACGAGAGCTTTACCCCGGCGTTCGATACCACCGGTGTTCTTACTAGTGCTCAAACCAGCTAATCTGGGACGAGGCTCTTTGAGTAGTCTTTTTGGGACGGGGCTGTTTTAGCTACCCCTGCCGCTGTTCGACCAAACCGTTCGCGTTGTCTGTCGGGGTAGCTAAAACAGCCGCGTCCCAAAAAGACTGGGTATTGGGCGTTGACAGTTGGCGAGCCGTAGGTAAAATATCAACTTGTCCTGGGGACGTAGCTCAGTTGGGAGAGCGCTGCCGTCGCATGGCAGAGGCCGAGGGTTCGACTCCCTTCGTCTCCACCATTGGATTTGATAAGCCGCTGACATTGTGTCGGCGGCTTTTTTTAAAAGAAAGGGCTGTACCATGGCCAAGCTTGAGTCCCAACCACTGTCTGCCGAGGAACGCGCCGAGTTGGAAGAGCTCCGCGCCGAGAAAGCTCGTCGCGAGGCCCAGGAAGAGGCACGCCGCGAGCGTGAGGAGCTGGCCGCCCTGCGTGCCGAGTGCGAGAAGGCCGAGGAGGCCGCTGCGAACGTCGCCCCCGCGCCCAAGCCCGCCGCCGCGAAGCCCGCGCCCACCGCACCTAACCCTCAGCCTAAAAAGGTCGCTCGTTCCAAGTCCGTCGAGCCCAAGCCGAGCCGTGACGAGATGACCTTTGCCCAGCGCATGGTTACCTCCAAGGAGCCCACGGGCGAGAACGAGATCCCTGGCATGGCGCCGGCTCAAAAAATCATCATTGTCCTTGCCCTCATCGCGTTTGTCATCTTTATGGGCTACACGATCCTGACCAGCATGGGCCTGCTCTAGCCCATTCGCGCTGGGTGCCATGCCCGAACACTCTGCCCTTTTCCAACCCTCAACCTCTGCACAGCGCATCCGAAAGGTCGCCCCATGGCTTTGACCGACATCTCGCATCCCACCGACATTGCAATGCTCACCGATCTGTACGAGCTCACTATGGCCCAGGGCCTGTGGGAGAGCGGCAAGGCCAATGAGCAGGGTTGTTTTACCGCGTTTTACCGCGACCATCCTTTTGGCAGCGCCTATGCCGTCATGTGCGGCACCGCCGAACTGCCCGAGCTGGTCGAGAATCTGCGCTTTACGCCCGAGGATATCGACTACCTCGCCTCACTCCAGGCCCCGGCCGGCGGCGCGATGTTCAAGCCTGCATTCCTCGACTACCTGCGCGATTTTCGTGCACATGTAAACATCGACGCCGTCCCCGAGGGCGAGCTCGTCTTTCCGCGCGAACCCATGGTTCGCGTCACCGGTCCCGCGCTGGAGTGCCAGCTGCTCGAAACGGCGCTGCTCAACATCGTCGGCTTCCAGACGCTTGTCGCCACCAAGACGGCGCGCGTGGTGCTGGCGGCGGACGGCCGTCCCGTTGCCGAGTTTGGCCTGCGCCGCGCCCAGGGTCCCGATGGCGGCTTGGCCGTCGCGCGCGCGAGCTACGTTGCCGGCTGCTCCTCTACGTCCAATGTGCTCGCCGGCCGCCGCTACGGTATTCCCGTCTTTGGCACGCATGCGCACAGCTGGGTGATGAGCTTCGATTCCGAGCTCGAGGCCTTCCGCGCCTTTGCCAAGTCGAGCCCCAAGAACTGTACGCTGCTCATCGACACCTATGACGTGCGCGAGGGCTGTGAACATGCCATTACGGTTGCCAAGGAGATGGAAGCGGTGGGCGAGCGCCTGTCGGCCATTCGCATCGACTCCGGCGACCTCGCCAAGCTCTCCAAGTATGTGCGCGGCCGTTTTGATGCCGAGGGCCTGCCCTATGTGGGGATCTCGGTTTCTAACGATCTGGATGAGTACACGATTCAGTCGCTGCTCGACCAGGGCGCGCCCATCGACAGCTTTGGCGTGGGTACCAAGCTTGCGACCTGTTACGACCAGCCGGCGCTGGGCGGCGTGTACAAGCTTTCCGCCCGCCGTGCGAGCGAGGCAGATCCATGGACGCCGGTTGTCAAGCTCTCCGAGCAGCCCTACAAGCGCACGATCCCGGGTGTGCAACGCGTGCGCCGTTATTACGACGGCTTTGGCGGCCCGGTCTGCGACATGATCTACGACGAGGACCATCTGGCGGGGGAGGGCGCCGCGCGCGGCAATACCCTCGTAGCCGTGAACGATGCCGCCCTGGTGACCGACGTGTCCGAACTTGAGTATCGCGAGCTGTTGGTGCCGATCGTGCGCGATGGCAGTGCGGTGGCTCCGCGTGAGAGCATCCAGGACGCGCGCGAGCGCTGTGCTTGGGCGCTCGATCATCTGGACGCAGCTTTCAAGCGCTTCCTGTACCCGCAGACCTATGTGGTGGGCATGGAGCAGGGCCTGGCTCAGGTGCGCGACGAGCTCGTGCGTAAGAACATGGCCGCGGCTTCTGCCTTTCCCTGGGCTCACTAATTCCTTGGGCGGTAGGGGCGAGTCACGCTCCCTTGGCCGCCAGCTCGGCCGTTCGCTGAACAGTTGATTGGTTTGACGTATGACGACTTCTTATAAAACGATGGTGGTAAAGATCGGTTCGTCCACGGTGGTGGGCGCCGACGGCAAGGTCAACCGCGCCTTTATCGGCGGACTTGCCGACCAGGCCGCAGCGCTGCGCGAGCTTGGCTGGCGCCTGGTCGTGGTGAGCTCGGGCGCTATCGCCTGTGGCTATCCCGTGTTGGGCTTCGACCGCAAGCCGGTCGGCGACCTGCCGAGCCTGCAGGCCTGCGCCTCGGCTGGTCAGTGCATCATCTCGTCGGCCTACGACGAGGAGTTTCATGCGCGTGACCTGCTCACCTCGCTCGTACTGCTCACGCGCCACGACACGGCCCGTCGCACGTCCTACCTGCATGCGCGCGACGCCCTGTTGCGCCTCGTGGAGCTTGGCGTGGTGCCGGTCGTCAACGAGAACGATACCGTTACCGTCGATGAGATCAAGTTTGGCGACAACGACACACTGGCGGCGCTTGTGAGCTGCCTGGTTTCTGCCGATCTGTGCGTGACGCTCTCGGACATCGATGGCCTTTATACTGCCAATCCGCATGAGGACCCCACGGCCGAGTTTGTTCCTGTCGTGCATAAGATCGATGCCAAGATTATCGCCTCGGCGGGCGATTCTTCGACCTCGGTGGGCACGGGCGGCATGATCACCAAGATTCGCGCGAGCCGCATCCTGATGACGGCGGGCATTCAGAGCGTGATTTGCTCGGGTGAGGAGCCCGATGCACTCGTGCGCCTCGCCCGCGGCGAGAGCGTGGGCACGCTGTTCGATCCGCCGGCGGAGCGCCTGGACATTGCGCCGCGCAAGCTGTGGATCGCGCTGGGTGACAAGGCACATGGCTCGGTGACGGTCGATGATGGTGCTGCGAAGGCGCTGGTAAGCCGTGGCTCTTCCTTGCTTACGGTGGGTATTCACGAGGTCGATGGCGTGTTTTCCGAGGGCGATGTGCTCGACGTGTGCGACCCGAGCGGTATGGTCGTCGCCCGCGGTATCGCCGAGGCCGATTCGGACGTGCTGGAGCTTGCCGCCGGCCGCCGCCAGGACCAGATCGCCAGCAACCGTCTACTGGCAGACCTAGCCGAGAAGCCGGCGATCCATCGAGACAACTTGATTGTATTTGCTTAGGCCTCGACGCCGGGCGCCTTCGATCTGCAATGCACGTGGGGTGAAATTACCAGGGTAACTTTGCCCCGCCGCGCTTATGTCCGAGCTGGTCGCCACGAAAACGGCCCATCTACTACGTTTAATAGGCTATCGGTGACCATGCCAAGAATTGCAAAAAGAAAACCGCAGGTAGAACGCCTGCGGTTTTCTTTATTTTTGGCATCTGGTTGGGCCATGCGGGTGAAACGTAGTAGATGGGCCGTTTTCGTGGCGAAGGACATCATCCGGCACTTGGGGACGTTCCTTATGTGCCGGCACTTTGGGACACTCCTTTGCTAGAAGATCTGGCGCAGGTCTCCGCGGTTGAGGGCTTCGTCGAAGAGGTGCTTGAACACCACGCTGCCGTGCAAGCCGTCGTGCTCGAACTCGTTGGTCACCCAGGCATGCGAGTTGCCCACGCGGCTGAGCGTATCGAGCTGCATGCCCGAGTCCACGTACATGTCATCGAAGTACACCGCGGCCTGCAGGGGCACCTCGTTGCACGCCAGGCGCTGCGGGTCATAGATCTTGTCCCAGCTGGTGTCTTCCATCAGCAGGTCCATGGCGGGTTTAAACGGCTTAAGCTCGGGCATCTGCTCAAACATCCACGGGAACATGGCCTCGCCGGTAAACATGAGCGGGCGCGCGAGGGTGTCGAACTCGGCACGGTGTGCCTTCTCCTCTGCGGCGGCCCAGCGAATGGGCATGGTATCGCCGTCGGCGTAGATGAACTCCTGAAGCGTCCAGTACAGCGGATTCGTGCGCGTGTTGGTGCGCTCGAAGGCACGCATCAAAAAGCTGTCAGATATCGAGACGCCGCAGGTCAGCGTGCCGTCGCCGTCAACAAAAGCGTGATCGATAATCCAATGCATGCGCTCAAAGCTCGGCTTCATGCCAAAGTCGCTGCCCATGAGCTGTAGGCGCTCGACCGTCATCGGCGAGCCGTCGGGCAGCACGGGCTTCTGAGCCTCGAGCGCATCGGCAAGAGCCGCCACGCGCTCGACGTCGGCGGGGTAGCGGTCGTAATACTGCTGTGTCTTGGCAGCCATGCGCGGGAAGGTGTGCGCGTAGACCTCGCTTGCGCTCGCCGGCACGTGGGGGATGCCGCCGCAGGTAAAGCTTGCCGCCACGCCCTCGGGGAAGAGCGACAGATAGCTCAACGTCAAAAAGCCGCCGTAGCTCTGCCCGAGTGTGACCCAGGGCTTGCCGCCAAAGCCCACCAGGCGCAGGTACTCAAAATCGCGCACGATGGAGCTGGCGAGGTGGCGCTTGAGGAAGTCCGCCTGCGAGCGGGCCGCATCGGCGCCGGCTGCCTCGGCGCGATCGCCCAAGGTGGCAATCGTGCGTCCGTCCACGCAGCTACTGCGTCCGGTGCCGCGCTGGTCGGGCAGGACCACGCGGAAGTGCTTGACGGCCTCCTCGATCCAGCCATCGCTTGTGGGTGACAGCGGACGCGGGCTCTCGCCGCCGGGGCCGCCCTGCAAAAACAGAAGCAGCGGCAGATCGTCGTTGATGCGGTCGGGCGCGCAAACCACGCGGTAGAAGAGCTTGATGCTCTCGGGCGCGCCGGCGATTGGTGCCGGCATAGCGCCGCGGCGCATGGTGCTGCCGACGGCCAGGAGCATTGGCTCCAGGCCGCGCCAGTCGAGGGGGACGTCGATGCTGTGGTCCTCGACATACAGGCCGGGGACGTGGTACGAAGTGATGAGGGCCATGTGAGTCTTCCGTTCGTTGCGGTGTTTCGGGTTGACCAATTCTACCGCCGCGGGCGAGGCCATGCGCAAATCGGCTACCATGGTTGCAAACTTCTAGGAGAAAGGGCCGCCCATGTCGGTCGATATAGCCACGTATGTCCACGATCTTGCCGTTGCCGCCAAGGCAGCGTCGGCCTCGCTTGCCACGGCGAGCGATGAACAGCGCCAGGAGGCCGTGCGCGCCATGGCCGCAGCGCTGCGCAACGGTGTCGACTCCATCGTCGCCGCCAACGAGCTCGATATGTCCGCCGCGCGCGATGCGGGTACCTCGGCCGGACTGCTCGATCGTCTGCTGCTGACGCCTGAGCGCGTCGAGGGCATGGCCGCCGGCCTGGAAAAGCTCGCCGAGCTGCCCGATCCCGTAGGCCGCGTGCTCGACCACCGCGTGCTTGCAAGCGGCGTGGACCTGACCCGTGTGAGTGTGCCGCTGGGCCTGGTCGCCATGGTTTACGAGGCGCGTCCCAACGTGACGGCCGACGCCGCGGGCATCTGCATCCGTACCGGCAACGCCTGTATTCTGCGCGGCGGCTCGCTGGCCTATCACTCGTGCGCCATGATTGCCGAGCTGCTGGCCGATGCGCTTGAGGCCCAGGGTTTCCCGCGCGAGGCCGTCTCGATGATCGAGTCTACCGACCGCGAGGCCACCGGCGAGCTCATGAAGCTCCGCGGTATTGTCGATGTGCTCATTCCGCGTGGCGGTGCGGGCCTGATCCAGCGCTGCGTGCGCGAGTCGCTTGTGCCGGTGATCGAGACGGGCACAGGCAACTGCCACATCTACGTGCATGAATCCGCCGATTTTGACAAGGCGCTCAACATTATCGTCAACGCTAAGACGCAGCGCGTGGGCGTGTGCAATGCCGCCGAGTCGCTGCTGGTCGACCGTGCCGTGGCGGATTCGTTTTTGCCGGCGGTCGTTGCCGTGCTGCACGACCACGGCGTGCTGATTCACGGCGACGAGGCCACGTGCGCCGCATGCGCTGCCGCCGGGCTTGCCGAGGGCGACGACTATGTTGCCGCGACTGAGGAGGACTGGGGCCGCGAGTATCTGGCGCTCGAGATGAGCGTGAAGGTCGTGGCAAACGAGGACGAGGCCATCGCGCACATCAACCGCTACGGCACCATGCACTCCGAGGCCATCGTTGCCGAGGACGAGGATGCCTGCGAGCGCTTCCTGGACGCGGTCGATGCCTCGGCCGTGTATGCCAACGCCAGCACGCGCTTCACCGACGGCGGCGAGTTTGGCCTGGGCGCCGAGATCGGCATCTCGACCCAAAAGCTCCACGCCCGCGGCCCCTTTGCCGCCGAGGCCCTCACTACCTACAAATACAAGCTCCGCGGCACCGGCCAGGTCCGTCCCTAAACCTGTTGCAAACGAAAAACCACCACAAAGGCGCCTGTCCCCTTTGCGGTGGTTATAGGTGGCGTGGGCGGTTAGGCCTGGAAGGTGTCGCGATCGGGAGCGAAGGATTGCATGGCCGCGATGGTACGGTCGAAGAGCTCGGGAAGCTCCCAGCCCAGCATCTCGGCGCCCTGCGAAATCACGTCACGCGAGCAGCCGGCGGCAAAGCGCTTGTCCTTGAACTTCTTCTTGAGCGACTTGGTCGTAAAGTCCATGACGCTCTTGCTCGGGCGCATGACGACGGCGGCTCCGATCAGGCCGGTGAGCTCGTCGCAGGCGAACAGTATCTTTTCCATCTGCAGTTCGGGCTTGGGCAGCGAGGTGTTGAAATCGGACGTGTGCGTCTGGATGGCGCGAATGAGCTCGGGAGAGGCGCCCTCGCCCTCGAGGATCTCGGCCGCATAGATGGTGTGGTTCATGGGGTCGTCCTCATGCTCCTCCCAATCCAGGTCGTGCAGCAGGCCGACGATGCCCCAAAACTCCTCGTTCTCGGGGTCGAACTCGCGCGCAAAGTAGCGCATGGTGCCCTCGACCGTTTCGCCATGGGTGATGTGGAACGGGTCCTTGTTGTGCTCGTTGAGCAGTTCGAACGCACGGTCGCGGGTGATTCCGGCGGTAAGTGGCTCTGCCATAAGAGGCTCCTTGTGCTCGTAGGTATCGCTAAGAATGAATACTACTAGAACGACTAGAACGAAAAAACCACCACAAAGGTGCCTGTCCCCTTTGTGGTGGTTTTTGGCGCGGATGGGTTAGTTGAGGGCGGCTTGGGCTAGGCGGGCTTCGGCGTCCTCTTCGGTGACGCCCAGGGCCACGGCGAACTCCTCAATGGAGCGGCGCTTGGCCTCCTTGAGTACGCGCATGTAGTAAGAGCTGGGCTTTTTATCAGCTTCCTCGGCCTGGCGAATGCGGTGCATCATGGTCTTTGCCACGCGGACCGTCTCGGGCGCGCCCAGCTTGAGCTGCTGCTTAAAGTGCGTCTCCTCAAGCGAGCTGTTACGCTCGGTAAAGGTGTCGCACTCCAGCTCGTCATAGTGGCTCAGCAGGTGCTCGGCATCTTGCTGGGAGATGGCGGCATGCAAACGATCGGCCTGCGCCACGGGGTACATGAGGATCGTCTGCGCATGTCCCTGCTTGGTCTCGAGCAACAGCATGGGCTGCGGCGTGTCGTCCCTAAAACCGACGACGGTGCAGACTCCCTGACCCGGATGAATGACGTGTTGACCGATTGAGAACATGCTACCTCCAACTTATACGAATTTACGTATGTCTAGAATAACACGCTGACGTGCGCAAACCCTTACTTTATGCAGGAAAAGCACACAATTCTGATAGGTAAGAGTATTCGATAACAGACGCAGCTCATTCACACCTTTATGCATTTTCAACGCCTGCATAATCTGCAGGCAGACCGGCATCTTTGAGTGACTCCATGCAAGCTGTAGTCATTTTTGTGCATATGCAATATCTATTAGCTTTACCCTGCGACAGTGCCCGTCGCTTGTGATAGAGTGCTACAAACTCTGGCTTTTGCCCTACGAGTGACCAAGAGCTCGGGGGCTTTAACACAAGGAGGATCTATGCCCGAGAAGATTGAAGAGCTGGTACGCGCTGCGCTTGCTGCGGCCCAGGAGGCCGGCGACCTTTCCGCATTTGAACTTGACGATTGCGCTATCGAGCGACCGGCTGACACTTCTCATGGCGAGTGGACCTCTACCATGGCCCTGAAGTCCGCCAAGCTGGCCCACTGCGCCCCGCGCAAGATCGCCGAGGTCATCGTTGCCCATATGCCCGAGGACCCCGCGATCGAGAAGGTCGAGATCGCAGGCCCCGGCTTCATCAACTTCTACCTCTCCGTTGCCGTCAAGAATGCCATCTTTGGCGAGGCTCGCGAGAAGGGCATGGACTTCGCTAAGTCCAACGTCGGTGGTGGCCTGAAGACCCAGGTCGAGTTCGTTTCCGCCAACCCCGTCGGCCCCATGCACATCGGCCACGGCCGCTGGGCCGCGCTGGGCGATTCGCTCTGCCGCGTTATGGACCACGCCGGCTATGAGATCCAGCGTGAGTTCTACATCAATGACCACGGCTCTCAGATGAACACCTTCGGCAACTCCATCAGCACGCGCTATATGCAGCTTGCCGACATCATCGCCAAGCAGGGCGTTGATATCGACGAGGCTCACAAGCTGCTGATCGCCGACCGTGACGCCTTTGTTGCCGACGAGAACGACGAGCACCCCGAGACCCATCCGTATCAGGACAACTTTGCCGAGACCTTGGGCAAGGACTCTTACGGCGGCGACTACATCATCGACGAGGCCGCCGAGTTCTGGCGCACCGACGGCGACAAGTGGGTCGACGCCGATCCGCAGGAGCGTATGGAGAGCTTCCGTGAGCGCGGCTACGTGAAGATGGTCGACAACATGCGCGACCTCTGCCACGCCGTCAACTGCGACTTTGACCGTTGGTACTCCGAGCGCTCGCTGTATGTGAAGGACACCGAGGGCGAGACCGCCGGCACCTCCGCCGTCGACCGCGCTTTTGAGAAGCTCGACAAGATGGGCTACCTCTACACCAAGGACGGCGCCCTGTGGTTCCGCTCCACCGATCTGGGCGACGACAAGGACCGCGTCCTGATCAAGTCCGACGGCGAGTACACCTACTTCGCCTCCGACGTCGCCTATCACTGGGATAAGTTCCAGCGCGTCGACCACGTCATCGACATCTGGGGCGCCGACCACCACGGTTACATCGAGCGCGTCCGCTGCGTCTGCGACGCTCTGGGTTACCCCGGCAAGTTCGAGGTTCTACTGGGCCAGCTCGTCAACCTGCTGCGTAACGGCAAGCCCGTCCGTATGTCCAAGCGCAAGGGCACCATGGTGACCCTGCAGGAGCTCGTCGACGAGGTCGGCTCCGATGCCGCTCGCTACACGCTCATCTCCAAGAGCTCCAACCAGATGGTCGACTTCGATATCGAGGCCGTCAAGAAGCGCGACAACTCCAACCCGGTCTATTACGTGCAGTATGCTCATGCCCGCGTGTGCTCCATCCTGCGCCGTGCCGCCGACGTAACGCCTGAGCAGGCCGACGAGATGGGCATGAAGGCCGTTGCCGCCAAGGCCATCGGTGAGAACGTCGATTACTCGCTGCTGACCGACCCGACCGAGCTCGCCCTTTCGCGCAAGCTCAACGAGCTCACCGACCTGATCGCCAGCTGCGCTCGCGATCGCGCCCCGTTCCGTCTGACCCACTTTGCCGAGGAACTCGCCGGTGACTTCCACAGCTTCTACGCTGCCTGCCAGGTGCTGCCGAGCGAGGGCCGTCCCGTCGACCCCGAGCTTTCGCGTGCCCGTCTGGCCGCTTGCGATGCCGTCCGCGTGACGCTCGCCCTGGTGCTCACCCTCGTTGGCGTTTCCGCGCCCGAGCAGATGTAATCTGCGGGTCATTTGACCGTGTAGGTTTGGTTTAACTGAGCCCTATAAGCCCGATCTCCCACGGAGGTCGGGCTTTTTTCGCAAATGCCGACGTATTGACGAATTTGGAACTGCTGGAAATACGAAACTATGCCGGTTTACTACGATGAATTGAGAATTTCCAACCACGCCGGCTTTTCGCAAAAAAGCGCAAGGCATCTACCTGCGGTTTTAGTTCAACCGGTTTCGGAGTAGTCGCGGTTGATCGATTCGTCGTAGTAAACCGCCATAGTTTTGGCGGAGGCAGTCTGATTTGTGGGTGGTAGACCAAAGAGTGTCCCTTTTGACTAGTCGTTTAAGAACGCCCCCAATGACTAAGTTGCAGGTGGCGGCGGTTGTGTTACACTAACGCTGCGTAGTTGACGCAATCATCTCGATACAGATCAATGATGTCCGTCGTTTTGAACGGAACTAGACTGTTTAGCCGCCCTGAAGGTTTATGCAGGGAGCATGTGATCACAGGGCTTGAAAAGAAAGTTGAGCAAACACTGTGTCTGATCAACAGCAAGAAAACGAAATAACGACGACGCAAGCCGCTCCCGCTGCACCGGTTGCGTCGGACCAGGTCGCGGCGCCCGCGCAAGCCTCGGCTCCCGAGACGCCTAAGGCTGCTTCGACGCCTGCGCCTGCAACTGGTGAGGAGGCTGCTCCGGCAAAGCCCAAGCTCGCGCGCCGCACGGCCAAGCCTGCCGCTGACGGCGAGGAGGTCACCAAGCCCAAGCGCCGTACCACGCGCACGACGCGCGCCAAGCGCACCGTTGCAGCTGACTCCTCGGCGCCGATTTCCGATGAGGTCGCGCAGGCACGTGCGTTGGCGCAGATTAGCGAGGCTCAGGTGGTGCGCGCCCGCCGTCGTGCTGCCGAGCGCGAGGCCGCGGCTCTGACCGAGCTTGCAGCTCCGTCTGTGCCCGAGACGCCTGCCGCCATCGAGACCCCTGCCGCCGACCTGCCGACCGAGAAGCCGGCACCGCGCACACGCCGCCGCACGGCTGCTAAGGCCGAGCAAGTTGCGGAACAGGTAGCCCCCGAGCTCACTGAGGCTTCGGTCCGTTCCGCGGCAGGGGAGGGCACATTGCCTGTTGAGCCCGCTGCGCCTGTCGAGGCCAACGAAGTTCCCGTTGTCGATCCGGCTTTGCGCCCGCACCGTCGCGGTCGCAAGCCCAAGGCCTTTGTCGAGGCAGAGAAGGCCGCAGCAGCAGCCGCCGCCGCTCGGGATGCTGCGGCGACCGCCGAGTCTGCAACCGCTGCCGATGCACCCGTCCAGGATGCTACGACTTCCGAGGCCGCTCTCGCCGATGCCGAGCCCGCCGACGTCCGTCCCGGTCGCAGCCGTCGCACCGCTGCTAAGCGCACGTCCAAGGCTAAGGCCTCCAAGAAGGGCGCGTCCGAGGATTCCGCCGAGACGACCGCCGATGCATCGGCTGATGCCGCCGAGCCCCAGGACGTCGAACAGCCTGCGTCCGAGAAACCCAAGCGCGGCCGTAAGAAGTCCGCTAAGGCCAAGGCCGCCGAGCAGCAGGCTGGCGTCGAAGCGCAGGTCGATACCGGCGCCGAGGCCAATGACGCCGCTGCGGCCAATGTTGACGCCGTCGCAACCGATGGCGCCGCGCCCGCCGAGGGCGAAGACGGCACTCGTCCCAACCGTCGCCAGCACAAGCGCAACGACGAGCGCAACGAGCGCAAGGACGATCGCAACAACGACCGCCGCAACCGCCAGCGCGACCGCAAGCAGCGCAACAAGGAGCGTAACGCCGCCCCCACCGAGCCCACGCTTTCGCGCGAGGAGCTTGCGGCCATGAAGGTCGCCGAGCTGCGCGAGAAGGCAAAAGAGTTCGAGATCGAGACGACCGGCAAAAAGAAGGCTGAGCTCGTCGAGGAGATCTACACCACCGCCGCGAAGGCCGAGGGCTTCCGCGACATTAAGGGTATCCTGCAGATTCGTCCGGACAGCTCCGGCATCATCCATGCCCATGGCTATATGAAGTCCAACGACGACGCCTTCGTTCCGGCTTACCTCATCCGCTCCGCGCGCCTGCGCACGGGCGATGTCATTGAGGGCTCCCTGCGCCCCTCGCGCGGCGGCGACAAGCGCGCCGGCCTCGCCAAGATCACGACCGTCAACGGGCTGGATCCCGAGCAGATCCGCAACCGCCCCAAGTTCGGCGATCTGACCCCGGTCTATCCCAACGAGCCGCTGCGTATGGAGCACGGCAAGGACTCCATCACCGGTCGCGCCATCGATATCGTGTCGCCGATCGGCAAGGGCCAGCGCGGCCTGATCGTGTCGCCGCCCAAGGCCGGCAAGACCACGATCCTCAAGAAGATCTGCCAGTCTATCTCGATTAACAACCCCGAGGTGCACCTGATCTGCCTGCTCGTCGACGAGCGCCCCGAAGAGGTCACCGATATGCAGCGCTCCATCAAGGGCGAGGTCGTGGCCTCGACCTTCGATATGCCCGCCGACAACCACACCCGCGTGGCCGAGCTCGTCATCGAGCGCGCCAAGCGCATCGTGGAGCTGGGCGGCGATGTCGTGGTGGTGCTCGACTCCATCACGCGTCTTGCCCGCGCCTACAACCTGGCGGCGCCCGCTTCGGGCCGTATCCTTTCGGGCGGTGTCGATTCGGCGGCCCTGTATCCGCCCAAGCGCTTCCTGGGTGCAGCCCGCAACATCGAGAACGGCGGCTCGCTTACCATTCTTGCCTCCGCCCTCATCGACACCGGCTCAAAGATGGACGAGGTCATCTTTGAGGAGTTCAAGGGCACCGGTAACATGGAGCTCAAGCTCGACCGCGACCTTGCCGATCGTCGCATCTTCCCGGCCATCGATCCCGTTGCCTCCGGTACGCGCAACGAGGACCTGCTGGTCGACGAGCAGATGCGCCCGTTTGTCTTTGGCCTGCGTCGCATACTCGCCGGCATGAACAATACCGAGCGCGCGGCGGCGTCGTTTATCAAGGGTCTTAAGGGCACCAACACCAACCAGGAGTTCCTGGTGCGTTCGGCCAAAAAACACAGTGATTACGAGCAGACGTTTTAGACCATAACTGCGCGCAAAGCTGCCATAAGAATGGGCAATAGGGCCGGGGTTTATATCCCGGCCCTTTCTTTATGGTGCCACTCGGCAACATTTTTTGACCTTATGACCGACAAGCAGCGGTTTTCGAGCCACAATCCGGCATCGCCGCTTGCAATCGGAGGGTCGGTTTCGCATAATAACTTTTAAGCTTCGCGACGGAAAACGCAGATGAAACGAACCATATACCGTTGCTTTGGGACGCATGTCCCGCTTCATCTTCTCTCGCGCAGCCAACTTAATGATGCGATTTGGGTGCTGGAAGATGGGGAGAGCTCATGGCTTCTTCTGATGCAACACAACGAGCAGTCCTTGCCGGACTTTCCTGCGGGATCGGCCTTGCCGCCCCCGTGGTTATGTATGCCGCGACGCTGCCGTTTTCGTCGGTGAACGAGACGGTCGTGGCGGGTGCGGTTCCCTTCGCCGTGGGCGCGGTGGCGGGCGTGGGTATCTATGCCGCCTCGCTGGGTATCTCCGAGTACCGTGTGCAGCGTGAAGAGCGTCTGTTCCAGCCCGATGCCATGGGCGGTGCCGCCAATCTCAATCAGCATCAAAGCGAGTTCAAGACCGCCTCGATTCCAGCTCAGCAGCAGGATGCGATTCCGTACGCTGCGGCTTCTGCTTCTCAGGCTCAGTCGGAGCAGTCTACCTCGGCATTCCTTTCCGGCCTGACTGGTGCGTTCCAGCGCCGTCATGCCGATGATGGTGTCCCTACCATCGCTCGAGCCGCAGATGCTATGGACGAGGCCGAGGCTTGGTCCATGATCGACAGCATGCTCGACGACGATTCGCCGGTGAGCTGCGACCCTGCACGCTCGCGCGACGTCTATCAAGTCGCCATCGACGAGCTCACCAACGGCGGGCAGACCGGCTCCTTCAATCGCGATGATATCGCCGCCGCGGCACGCGCCGTGTCGGGCTCCCAGGCCGCCCCTGCGGGCAGCACGGCGGCTTTCGTGGCACTCGTTGCCAATGCGGCGGTCAATAACGCCTACAGCGCTACCTCGGCGGACGCGAACGCTTCTGCCGATAATTCGTACGTTGATGAAGCCATGACCGCGGACGAGGAGGCTGTTGCCGCCCGCCGTGCCGCCGAAAGCTCGCTTTGGGGCGCTCCTGCCCAGCAGCAGGCGGCTGAGGCTGCGCCGTACAATGCAAACCTCGCCAGCATGCCTATCATCTCCGGTGCCGCGGGCATCGATCTCGATGACCTCGATGAGCCTGCAGCCATCACCGCATCGATTGATGCCCAAGATCGCATCGACACCGGCGACCTTCCGGACGCCTCGCTCGAGGTTGATGTCCCCATGGCCGATTACTCGGGCCACGAGGGTATGTGGGCCGCCGCCACCGCGATTCTGGATGAGATTGACGAGCCTGCTCCTGTTTCAGCCCCCGCTCCCGTCGCTGCCCCTCAGCCTGCTGCCCCCGCCTATGTCGGCCGTCACAGCGCTGTGTTCCCCGAGGATACTGCCCGTATCTCGCGTGAGAGCATCGAGCGGGCCGAGGCTATTGCCGCCGGCATTATGGAAAATCGTCGTCACGAGCGCGTCAATCAGATCCTCGAGGAAGAGATCGAGCGTCTTCAGTCCTCTACCGCCAAGCGTACGGGCCGTGCTTATCTGAGCGTTATCGAGGGCGGTACCGCCAGCTTCGCGCCGCTCCGTGCGGAGGCATAACTTCTGCATGGTTAAGATCAATCGAAAATGGGCGGTCGTAACCTGCCTGATGGCGCTCTTGATCTGGGGCAATTCGCTGGTTCCCGGCTCGGGGTCGGGCTCACTGAGCCTAACGGTCATGGAAGCTATCCGCGGTTTCCTGCACGGCGTGGGACTTCCATATGAATGGGTGACCAACTTTGTTGTTCGTAAGTGCGCGCATTTTACCGAGTATTTGGTGCTCGGCATCCTGGCAACGCACGCCTTTGATTTTGAGGGCCGACGCACCTTTGACGTGCTGCTGCCCACGGCAGTGTTCCTGCTGCTGATTCCCTCGATCGACGAGACGATTCAGCTCTTTGTGCCGGGACGCGCCGGCATGATCACTGATGTGATGATCGACTGCTGTGGAGCGGCAACGGGCGTTGTGCTCCGATATCTCTTACGGTCGCTGATGTGCGCCAAAAAGGCCGCCTAAGGACGCATTGTTTGGTCCTAGGCGGCCTTTTTTATTGGAGGGCTTATATGAGGTGTGGCGGCGTCGTTCCATAGGTCGGATTTGCCGGGTGCGCCACGCCCTGTGGGTTCATCTGCTACTGAAGCGCCTGTGCGCCCAGGGCCAGGCAGCCCATAACGCCCTGCTTGCCCTCGAGGCTGTTGTTGACGATGTAGTTATTGATGTCGTTGACCTCGGTCGTGACGATATAGCCGTTGAGCATCTCGGCACACTTTTTGCGTGCGAGCGGCACGATGGGAGTGTGGTCGGCCACGCCGCCGCCGATGATGATCTTTTGCGGCGCGTAGCACAGCGTGTAGGTCATGAGTGCCTGTGCCAGATAGCCGGCGAGCAGGTCCATGGCTTCCGGGTCATCAGCCATGTCTCCGGCGCTCTTGCCATCCCAGCGCTTTCTAACGCCGGGGCCGGCGATGAGGCCTTCGAGGCAGTTGTCATGGAAGGGGCAGGCGCTGTGCTCGCCAATGGTGTCGCGCGGGTCGCGCGTGACCAGGATGTGGCCAGCCTCGAGATGCATCATGCCGTGCACGAGCTTACCGCCCGAGAGCACGCCAGCGCCCACGCCGGTACCGATGGTCAGATACACCACGTCA
The DNA here is from genome assembly GCA_902490405.1 of uncultured Collinsella sp. Classification (GTDB taxonomy): domain Bacteria; phylum Actinomycetota; class Coriobacteriia; order Coriobacteriales; family Coriobacteriaceae; genus Collinsella. Next base: position 25,594 of record CABUDS010000018.1, on the reverse strand, counting down.
GTGAGGCCCTGGGCGCAACCAAAGGTGACCTCGCCCAGGCAGGCGACGTTGACGTCGGTGTCGTAGCCGCAGGGAATATTGAGCTCGTTTTGGATGGTGCCCAGCAGGTCGAAGTAGCGCCATGCCGTTTTGGGCGTCTCCAGGATCTTGCCGTATTGGGGCGAGGCAGGGTTGACTGCGGTGGGGCCAAAGGCGCCGATGCCCAGCGCGGCGATGCCCTTGTCGGCAAGTCACGCGTTGACGGCCTCGACGGTCTCCTGCGGAGTCGTGGTCGCGATCTGCTCACGCTCCAGGACCGTGCCGTCCGCATAGCCCGTGGCGCAGACCATCTTGGTGCCGCCGGCCTCGAGCGCTCCGATAAGCTGCTGCTCTGCCATAGTATTCCTCTCTCCGGGATGAGTTGCTCCGTGACTAAAATATAGCGCTCTAAACCATTTAAGAAAGCGCTATAAAAAGAAGCCTCGCAACGCGGCGGGCGATGCGGGGCTTCTTTGGTTACTTTAGTTGCCGGGCCGTCCTTACCCGCGCGGGTTGATTTTATCACGTAGCGACTTGAGGTTCTCAAGCGCAGCGTTGAGCGTCTCGTCTCGCTTGGCAAAGTGGAAACGAATCAGATGGTTGACGGGCTCGCGGAAGAAGCTCGAGCCCGGAACGGCGCCCACGCCCACCTTGGAGGCCAAATCCTCGCAGAAGTCGAGGTCGCTGTCATAGCCAAACTCCGAGATATCCATCATCACGTAGTAGGCGCCCTGCGGCACGTCGTGCGTAAGGCCGATGCTGTCGAGTCCCTGACAGAACAGGTCGCGCTTGGCGGTGTAGAGGTCGAGGACCTCCTGGTAATAGCTGTCGTCGAAGTTGAGGGCGGTGACGACGGCTTCTTGCAGGGGAGCGGCGGCGCCTACGGTGAGGAAGTCGTGGACCTTTTTGATGCGCTCGGTGATTTCGGCGGGAGCGATGGTGTAGCCTAGGCGCCAGCCGGTGATGGAGTAGGTCTTGGACAGCGAGCTGCAGCTGATGGTTCGATCGAACATGCCGGGCAGCGTGGCCATATAGACGTGCTCGTGGGGCGCGTAGACAATGTGCTCGTATACCTCGTCGGTAATGCAGTAGGCGTCGTACTGTTTGCAGAGGTCGGCGATAAAGGTGAGCTCCTCGCGCGTAAAGACCTTGCCGCAGGGGTTGGAAGGGTTGCACAGGACGATGGCCTTGGGATCGTTGTCGCGGAAGGCCGCCTCGAGTGTCTCGCGGTCAAAGTCGAACGCAGGTGGGTTAAGCGGCACGTAGATGGGCTCGGCACCCGAGAGGATCGTGTCGGCGCCGTAGTTCTCGTAGAATGGCGAGAAGATGACGACCTTGTCGCCGGGGTTTGTGACCGTCATCATGGCGGCCATCATGGCCTCGGTGGAGCCGCAAGTGACTACGATATTCTCGTTGGGGTTCACCGGCATGCCCATAAAATGCTCCTGCTTGGCGGCAAGCGCCTCACGCATGGCTTGGGAGCCCCAGGTGATGGAGTACTGCTGATAGAGCGGCTTGGGATCGGTGGCGATGGTGCTGAGGCTATCGAGCAGCTGCGCCGGGGGATCAAAGTCGGGGAAGCCCTGCGACAGGTTGACGGCACCATACTTGTTGGAGATGCGCGTCATGCGGCGGATGACCGAATCGGTAAACGCCGCCGTGCGGTTGGAGAGTTCTTTCATGCCTATCCTTTCGAGCATTGGGTGGAGCAAGTTTACTCCTATGGAACCGGTGGGATTTGCTCGAAACGGCCTCGAAAAACTCTTTTCAAAATTCTTGAAAATTGGGGCTTGCATCGTGTGGCGTTCCTTGCAATAATAGTCGAGCGCGAAGCGCACAGGACACGGTGGGTGTAGCTCAGTTGGCTAGAGCGACGGGTTGTGGTCCCGTAGGTCGAGGGTTCGAGTCCCTTTACCCACCCCAGTTCTTGCTTCGTGCTGATATCGGGTCGTTAGCTCAGTTGGTAGAGCAGGGGACTCTTAATCCCAAGGTCCAGGGTTCGACCCCCTGACGGCCCACCACACGATATCTCCTCTAAAGTCCGCCAACATGGACTTTAGCTTTGGGTCGTTAGCTCAGTTGGTAGAGCAGGGGACTCTTAATCCCAAGGTCCAGGGTTCGACCCCCTGACGGCCCACCCAAAGTATGTTAAAGCGACTGGCTTAGGTTGGTCGCTTTTTTGTTGACCTCGCATGGGGTCGAACCCGTCGGGGCGCGAAGCTGAGGAAATGCGTAAGCATTTACCAGCGCAGCGCGCAAGGCGCAAAGCGCCGAAGCGGCCGCCTGCAAAGCAGGCTGACCCCCTGACGGCCCACCAAAGCATGTTAAGACGGTCAGCGAAAGTTGGCCGTCTTTTTTGTTAACCTCGCATGGGGTCGAACCCGTAAGGGCACAGACGCTTTACAAGTCGAGCCTGCCCTGGGGGTCGGTGAATCCGTCTGTACCCTCCTTGAGCTTTTTCTCGTCTGCTTTCACGCGACGTTCGAGCTTCTTCGTATCTTCGGCAGGCGGTAGGTTCTCGGGTACAATTCCGCGGTCGATGAGGCTGCCACGCACGCTTGTGTTGTTCTCGACGTGCTCTTGCTTGATCTGGTCCAGACCGTACAGGTCGTGTTCCTCGGCGTTGAAGGCCGTCATCGAGTTCGTAAGGTCCTTTGCTTTGATGAGAACATCGGCTAGCCTGTCCGCCAATGCCGAGCTCTTGGATACGCCGAGCTGTTGCTTCATTTCCGCCGTGCTTCTGCCGCCGAATAACGCTTCATCGCCCTTCGACTTGATGATTGCGAATCCTTTGGAGTCCACGCCGCGTTTGAACGCAATACCCGAGAGCTGTTTCTCTGAATCAGATAGCGAGTGGCGCGCCTGCAAGCGCTGAATCTCTGCGAAGCGCTGCTCTATGAGCTCTTGGCGGCGCGTCTGCACGGCGAAGTACGCCTGTGCGAGCGCGATTTCTTGCTTGTTTGAATCTCCGTTCTGGGCGATTAAATAGCATGCATAGCGCGTAAGTTTGTAGTCTTTAACTGCGCGAGCGGCGACACCGGCAGTTACCATTTTCGTGGTGTCACGAAAATGGGAATCAACTGGAGTTTTGTTTGTTTCGCACGAGACTTTTGCCCTCTTAACAACTTCGGCAAAGTTCTCCCATCGAGTGTACCCCATGGGTTCCATTAAATCGCGTGCGAGCCAATACTCAACGCCGTCTTCCACATTGGCGTAGCTATCAAGTTTGACACGCCACTTCTCGATATCTCTACTGTCCATATCTCCTCCTCGCTGGCCTATTGTCTATGCGGGCTTTGCCCGCTCTGTATTCAGAATTAGGATACGCTGCCGTGCGGACACGAATGGGCCCCGTGTCACTTCGAGTTCACGGGGCCCATAGATATCGATTAGTTGTGTTTTGCTTTAGATAGGTGTCCAGTTTAATTCGCTCGATAGTGCGATCCGAGACTTTCGGTTCGCTTGCGCATGGCTTTGACCATTTCCTGTGCTAGTTGAATCTGCGATTGCAGGCGGGCGAGGGCTGCGATTTCGCTGTCATTGGCGTGTGGCTTGCTCAGCGCCGTTGCGTCGTCTTGCAGGCTTTCAAGCTGTTGCAGGGCCTTGGATAGACCCGCTTCGGTCCTGTTGATCATGCAGTAGGTACTCATTGTGCGTTTGAGGCAGCGGGTCAGGCGCTCGGCGTCTGCTGTAGCTATGCCATGCTGGGGGAGGGCGATATCCATCGGTGCGGCCGCCTCAGGAGCGTCCAGCGCTGCTTGGGCTGCCGATGCGCCCGCAATGCGCCCGAACACGATGCCATTGGCACTCGACAAGCCGCCGATGCGGTCGGCGCCGTGCATGCCGCCTGTTGCCTCACCGCAGGCGTAGAGGCCCTCAACGCCTGCGTACGCGGTCTTGTCGATTTTGATACCGCCGTTGGCGGCGTGGGCATACATCGCCACGCGCATCTCGTCGGTCGGCGCGATGCCGTGCTCGTCTTGCAGCCAGGTGGCAAAGGTCTGCACAAACTCGGGGATGTCCTCGCGGGGGAAGTCGTAGTGGAGCGCCAGGCCTTCGGCTCCCGCTTGGTCGATGGCTAGGTCGATAGCGCGAGAATCCAGACGCGAAGTGAAGGGACCATATCCGGAGCGTTGCTCGAGCAGATCGTCGAGCTTATCGTCGGCGATATCGACCGGCTGGTCGAACTTGACGTAGCGCCAGGTCTTCTCGTTAAAAACAAGGTTTCGCTTGGGCTCTATAAAGCCGGGCATCATCTGCATGAACTCTATATTAGTAAGGGACGCACCGTGCGCCAGCGCGATAGCCTGTGATGAGCTGAGCACGTCGGCGGAAGTGAGGCTGCGCTCGAACAGGCCACCCGTGCCGCCCGCAGCGATGATAGTGGCCTTGACTGCCATAGGCACGAGACGCTCGTTTGTCCGGTCGTAGAGCGTGGCGCCGACAATCTTTCCGTCCGTATCTTCAACAAGGTCGATAAGCTCATGGCGGGGGAGCAGGCGAATGCCGAGCGACTCGATCCGGGTCGTCAGAGCGTCCTCAAGGGGCTTACGGGTGAGGCCGCGCCACATGCGCGTCTTGTGGTCAAAACAGGGGATAAATTGCTTTTGCTGGGCGCTCTCAGCGCTTTGCGGACGCTGGAGCTCAACGCCTAGGTCTTGCTCGAGCCATTCAATTGCTTGGGGAATGCTGTGGACAAACGTCTGGACAAGCTCGGGGTCGGCGACGCCGCCACCAACGGTCTGGATGGTATCGATGAGGTCTTGTTCGTCGTCTTCGTTAACGGGTCCGATAAGCCCCAGGCCCCAGGTTCCGGGGAAGAAGCTCGATCCACTCATAGTCTTTCCGGCGCTTGCCACAGTGACGGTTGCGCCCGTGCGTGCCGCTTCGATGGCGGCGCAAAGGCCCGCAATGCCAGATCCAATTACCAGTACGTCAGTCGATTCCATCGGATTCCTTTCTCGTCCGGCGCATTGTCGCACGGGTGATCGGCAATGGGGCCGCAAAGACTCGGCAAATCGGTAAAGGGCACATATGGCAGGTGGGCGTCATGGACGCTCTGGCGCTCCGTCTCATCACATCTCGTATTTCGCCCCAACTGATATATCGGCATTAGCTACCCTGCGACAGCGCAAACAAAAAGAGCCGCTACCCGGGTGGGTAGCGGCTCTAAAGCTCAACTATATGAGCATCGCGCGGGCGCGATTAGGCCTTGAGGGCCTCCTCGACGGCGACAGCGCAGGCGACGGTGGCACCGACCATGGGGTTGTTGCCCATGCCGATGAGACCCATCATGTCGACGTGCGCAGGCACGGAGGAAGAACCGGCGAACTGGGCGTCGGAGTGCATGCGGCCCATGGTGTCGGTCATGCCGTAAGAGGCAGGGCCGGCGCCCATGTTGTCCGGGTGCAGGGTACGGCCAGTGCCGCCACCAGAAGCGACGGAGAAGTACTTCTTGCCAGCCTCGAGGCGCTCCTTCTTGTAGGTGCCAGCGACGGGGTGCTGGAAGCGCGTGGGGTTGGTGGAGTTACCGGTGATCGAGATGTCGACGTTCTCGTGCCACATGATGGCAACGCCCTCGCGGACGTCGTCGGAGCCGTAGCAGTTAACGGCAGCGCGGGGACCATCGGAGTAGGGGATGGTCTCGACGACCTTGAGCTCGCCCGTGTAGTAGTCGAACTGGGTCTTCACGTAGGTGAAGCCGTTGATGCGGGCGATGATCTGGGCGGCGTCCTTGCCCAGACCGTTGAGGATGACGCGCAGCGGCTTCTTGCGAGCCTTGTTGGCGTTCAGAGCCAGGCCGATAGCGCCCTCAGCGGCAGCGAAGGACTCGTGGCCGGCCAGGAAGGCGAAGCACTCGGTGTCGTCGGAGAGCAGCATAGCGCCCAGGTTGCCGTGGCCCAGACCGACCTTGCGGTCCTCGGCGACGGAGCCGGGAACGGTGAAGGCCTGGATGCCCTCGCCGATGATGGCGGCAGCCTCAGAAGCGGTCTTGGCGCCACGCTTGACAGCGAGAGCGCAGCCGAGGGTGTAGGCCCACTCGGCGTTCTGGAAGGCGATGGACTGGGTGTTGTTGACGATCTCACGCGGGTTGAAGCCCTTGTCGGTGCAGATCTGCAGAGCTTCCTCGAGGGAGGCGATGCCGTTGTCGGCGAGGCACTTGTTGATCTTGTCAGCGCGGCGCTCGTAACCTTCGAACGTAACAGTCATAGTTATTTCCCTCCCTTTCTACTCGTGAACCGGGAACACGCTGGCGACGGAGTGAGTCTCCTCGTCGGTGCGCGGGTCGATGTACTTGGCAGCGTTCTCCCACTGACCATAGTGGCCCATAGCGCCAGCGATGGCCTCCTCGGGGGTCTTACCGGCCTTGACGGCGTCGGTGAACTTGCCGAGGTTCAGGAACTCGAATGCGATGATCTCGTTCTTGTCGTTGAGAGCCATGCGGGTGACGTAGCCCTGAGCGAGCTCGAGGTAACGAGCGCCCTTGGCCTTGGTGCCGAACATGGTGCCGACCTGAGAGCGAAGGCCCTTGCCGAGGTCGTCGAGGGAGGCGCCCACGGGCAGGCCGCCCTCGGAGAACGCGGTCTGGCTGCGGCCGTAAACGATCTGCAGGAAGATCTCGCGCATAGCAACGTTGATGGCGTCGCAGACGAGGTCGGTGTTGAGGGCCTCGAGGATGGTCTTACCGGGAAGGATCTCGGAAGCCATGGCGGCAGAGTGGGTCATGCCGGAGCAGCCGATGGTCTCAACGAGGGCCTCCTCGATGATGCCGTCCTTGACGTTCAGCGTGAGCTTGCAGGCGCCCTGCTGAGGTGCGCACCAACCCACACCGTGCGTAAGACCGGAGATGTCGGAAATCTCCTTAGCCTGGACCCACTTGCCCTCCTCGGGGATGGGTGCGGGGCCGTGGTATGCACCCTTGGCAACGGGGCACATGTTCTCCACTTCCTGTGAGTACTGCATGCCTCTCCTCTCTATCGTGTTGGCGTCCCGTCTGGGGGTCGTGGCTGGCGATTGCCGGGCGACCCTTCGAAAGGGACATGACATGCAGCCCTTATAATACCGCGAAATGCACGGAATATTCGGCGAACGGCTCAGTTTTCGTAGCGAGAAGCGCGGAACTTTCAATTGAAGCGTTTTAACTCTATGTTCTGTGGTCGCGAACTTCCGTAGAGGGGGTCCGTCTTGGGCAAGCTTTTGGTCAGCTCTTGTAAGCGTTGCAGGGGCTGACCTGTTGCAATGGTGCCGTTCGCCGCCCGTTTACTGCCTTTGGCCGCGCGAGTGTATTGTTTTGCGTGAATGTTTTGATGGCACGCTTCAATCGTGCTGTATTGGATGGCAAGCAGATCCCGGCGAAGGGAGCGCCATGCAGCGCGTTTGGAGAACGGTTACCGGCTTTTACCATGTCTGTGCCCGCGGTATGGGCAAGCAGCTCATCTTTGAGGGCGATGAAGACCGGTGGGAGTTTTTGGAGCTGATGCGCGACTGCTGCCGCGAGGAGGGTGTGACGGTTATTGCCTGGTGCCTTATGGGCAATCACGTGCATTTGGTGCTTGCAGATTACGAGGACGCGATGAGCGCAGCCATGCACCGGCTGCTTTTGACGTACGCGCGGCGGTTCAATAAACGCACGGGGCGCACAGGCCATCTGTTCCAGAACCGTTTTGACCGGCGCTCGCTCGATACCGACCGTTATCTAATGGCCGCCATTCGCTATGTTCACGCTAATCCGCAGGAGGCGGGTATCGCCCTGATTGAGCGTTATCCTTGGAGCAGCTTTGCCGAGTATCTGCGAGCGTATGACAACGATACGACGAGGGGATTTTCCGACCCTTCTTGCGTGCTTGAGCTTTTTGGTTCTGCCGAGGGCTTTATTGCCTATTCGCTTTCGACGCCCGACGGCAGTGAGCCAGCGCTGTGCGATATGAAAGAGACGGAATGGGAACGCCACGCCTTTGCCGACAAGATGGCGAAGAGTCTCGGGGTTCCGCTCTGCGGGGTTAAAGCCGCACCGCCGGCGCGGCGCGATACCGTTATTGTTGGATTACACGATGCCGGTTTCACGGTGCGCCAGATTGAGCGCTATACCGGGATTGGCAAAAGTACCGTCTCTCGTATTGTGCGTGCCCGCGCGCGGACGGCGATGCGGACTGGCGGAAACGTGATGTAGGGTCGCCTGTACACCGCAGATGGGGTCGTCTATACGCCGCAACAAGCGTTCAAAAGCTTGGTGCGGTAACTGCACTTCTTAATATGCATAGAACAATCGCCATCTTGCATAAAATAAGGGCTCAGTCCGGGTTTGCCCGTGCCTACCCCCATCTGCGCCGTGCAAAAAATGGAGTTTTCAGCATCGCGGTACTGCCACTACCGTCGCAATTTTGCAACATACGGGCCCCGAAGCTATTTATGCCTGCCGATGCGCTCCCGAAGCTCATGTTTGCGCCCCTGAGACCACGATGCTTGTTCTAAAACGCACTATATATGCGCCTGGAGACGTTGATTAACGCTTTCGATGCGTATACACACAGCTTGGCGTGCTGAATACTCGCAAAAATGCACGCCGCTCCCTATGGGACCCGTCTGCAGCAGGCGCGAAGCGAATCGGAGCCCAGCTGGATGGGGCATGGGACGATGCTAGGCGTGCTCGTGGCCCTGCCGCAGGCCTTTGGTGCTGTGGAAAACGCCCGTGTTCGCGTCTGGCTGTGTGGTAAATGACAGACGGGGTGCCGGACGCGCGGACTTTGTGCGTTCGCGCTCATTAGAAAAAACAGAGCCGCCCGTATCGGGCGGCTCGGCAATCAAAAACCTTGGATTCGGGGCATACGCTACTGGTTTGCTTGCCCCTCGAGCATGCCGTCGAGGGTGCGCCAGGCGAGCTCGGCGCACTTGACGCGGGCGGGCATGTGCGAGATGTCCTGGAGCTGGGCGGCTTCGTCCAGGTCTTCCAGGTCCTCCTCGGAGAGCTTCTCGCCACGGATCATGGCGAGGAAGAGCTCTGCCAGGCGGTGAGCTTCCTCGACGGTCTCGCCGGTGATGAGGTCGGCCATGATGTCGGCCGAGGCCTGGCTGATGGCGCAGCCGTGGCCGGTGAAGGAGGCCTCCTCGATCACGTTGTTCTCGACACGTAGCTGCAAGGTGAGCTCGTCTCCGCAGCTGGGGTTGATACCGTCGTGTTCGTGCGTGGGGGAATCCATCTCGTACTTATAGTCGGGGTGCGAGTTATGCTCCATAAACGTGGTGGAGGTGTAGAGGTTACCCATTGAACGTGCTCCAAACGTGATGCAGGCCGGCGATGAACTTGTCGATATCGGCCTTGTCGTTGTAGAAGGCCACGCTGGCGCGGCAGCAGGCGAGGTTCTCGACGCCCAGCCAGGTGAGCAGCGGCTGTGCGCAGTGGTGACCGGCGCGGATGCAGACGCCGTCCATGTCCATGATGCTCGCGACGTCGTGCGGGTGGATGCCGCGGACGTTAAAGCTCACGACGCCGTGGTGGTTATCCCAATAGATGGAGCCGATGATCTGGACAAAGTCGAGCTGCATGAGTTCGCCCATCAGATAGTGGACGAGTGCCTGCTCGCGGGCCTGGATGTTCTCGTAACCCACCGTGTTGACCAGGTAGTCGAGTGCCGCACCCGTGGCGAAGATGCCGGCGGCGTCCTGCGTACCCGCCTCGAACTTCTCGGGGACAGGAGCCCAGACGGCGTCCTGCTCGGTGACTGAATCGATCATCTCGCCGCCGGTGAGCATGGGCGGCATGGCGTTGAGCAGGTCCATCTTGCCCCACAGCACGCCGATGCCCATGGGGCCCATGGCCTTGTGCGCGCTAAAGGCAAAGAAGTCGGCGCCCAGGTCGGCCACATCGACCGGCATGTGTGGCAGCGACTGCGCACCGTCGACAACCAGATAGCCGCCGTACTTGTGCACGAGCTTGCCGAGGTTCCTGACGGGGTTCTCGACGCCCAGCACGTTGGAGACCTGACCCACGGCCAAGATCTTGGTCTTGGGACCCACCTTGGCAAGAACCTCCTCGGTGGTGAGCTGGCCGGTCTTGGTGGGGTAGAGGTAGACGAGCTTGGCGCCGGTCTCGCGGCAGACCTGCTGCCACGGAATCAGGTTGGAGTGGTGCTCCATGATAGTGATGACGACCTCGTCGCCGGGCTCTAGCACCGTGGGCGCAAAGCTCTTGGCGACCAGGTTGAGCGATTCGCTCGTGTTGCGGGTGAAGACGACCTCGTTGGCGTTGGGGGCGCCGATGACGTCGGCGATCTGCTGGCGGACTTTCGCGATGGCGTCGGTGGCCTCGACGGACAGCGAGTACAGGCCGCGCAGGGGGTTGGCGTTCATGCGCTGATAGAAGTCGCGCTCGGCGTCAAGCACACAGGCAGGGCGCTGCGCGGTGGCGGCGCTATCGAGGAAGGCGATCTCGGGGTGTTGCTGGAACAGCGGGAACTGCGCCTTGTAGGGGTTGGTCTCGATGTCGACGGTAGGCCAGCCGCGCGAGGTCTCATCGCTGGCGTCGAGCTCCATAGGCTCCGGTGCGGTACAGGTATCGCATTTAACGTGCTCGGTGTCGATCATGCGAGCTCCTCTTCAAAGTTGTCGATCAGGTTGTTGCCCAGGCGGACGACGGCGGCGCGGGTGCGCTCGTCGGTTGCGGAAAGTGCGGCGTCCTCCAGTTTGGCGCGGATGAACAGGTCCTCGGCGGCGTTTTGGTCAAGGCCGCGGCAGGCGAGGTAGAACAGCTGCTCGTCGCGGACGTGACCGATGGTGGCGCCGTGGTTGCCGGCGACGTCGTCCTCGTCGCAGAGAATGACGGGAACGGTCTTGTTGTCGACGCCCTTGTTGGCCAAAAGCACCGTTTCGCGCTCGGTGCCGGTTGCACCCTTGCAGCCGTGCACGAGGTCGATGGTGCCGCGGTAGACCTTCTTGGACGTGCCGGTCAGCACGCCGTTGGCGTCGATCTCGCACTCGGTCTTGCGACCGCGGTGGCGCAGCTCGTAGTTAAAGTCGCGCACCTGCTCGCGGGCGCCCAGGTAATCGGTATCGATGGTGACCTTTGCGGTATCGCCCAGCAGGTCGCCGGCAAGGCCGGTGGCGCTGGCGCCGGCACCCAGGACGGTGTGCTGCACGTTGACGCGCGCGCCCTCGTCCAGGAACAGGCCGGTGTCGTCGAGTGCGATCCAGCTATCGTCGAGCGTCTGCGTGCAGGTCACGTTGACGGTGGCGTACTCGTGGGCGCACACGCGTAGCACGGAGCCCACGACACCCTCGCCCTCGGCGGGCGAGTCTAAGGCGATATGCAGGTCAAGCGTTGCCTGCGGGCGGGCGACGACGTCGATAGCGGCGATGGCCGCGGCGGCATCGACGCCACTCACGCGCACGGTAACCGTGGCGTGCTGGTATGCGGGCACATCGATGACGAAGCGCTTGGTAGCGTGCTCGGCCAAGTAGGCGTAGGCAGCCTCGCCCATGCCGGTCTCGAAGGCCTCGGCAGGGGCGAGCTCCTCCTCGAGCTTGATGGCGCCGGCCTGGTAGACAGAGGTGGCGGGCACGTCGAGCTCGGTCTCGGGCGTGATGCGGGCACGGTCGGCAGCGTCGCCGGGGGCGGAGACGCGGCGCTCGGGGAAGCGCTCGGCCATGGCGTCCATGGCGGCGTCGAAGGCGTCGGCCGAGCCGGCAAGCTGCTCGTCCAAGCCCTCGACCTCAACGGCCTCGGCGGGGGCGGCGGCAAGTTCGTCCGAAAGCTCGAGCTTGGTCTGGTTCATCTTGAGCCAGCCCCAAGTGGCGGCAGACATCGCGTTGACCTGCTCGAGCGTGGTAGCAGCGGTGTTGGTTTCCTGTTTCATTATCCGATCGCTCCTTCCATCTCGAGCTTGATCAGGTTGTTCATCTCGACGGCGTACTCCAGCGGCAGCTCTTTGGAGACCGGGTTGGCAAAGCCGTTGACGATCATGGTGCGGGCCTCTTCCTCCGAGATACCGCGGCTCATCAGGTAGAACACCTTGTCGTCACCGATGCGGCCGATGGTGGCCTCGTGGCCGATATCGACGTTCTTGGCGCGGATGTCCATGGCGGGGATGGTATCGGAGCGGCTCTGGTCGTCGAGCATGAGCGACTGGCAGCTCACGGTTGCCTTGGAGCCCTCGGCCTTGGGAGTGGCCACGATTGAGCTGCGGAAGGTCTGGATGCCGCCGCTCTTGGAGATGCCCTTGGTCTCGACGGTTGCCGAGGTATCGGGCGCGTTGAGCACGACCTTGCAGCCGGTATCGAGGTTCTGACCTGCGCCGGCAAAGGTGATGCCGGTAAAGCTCGAGCGGGCGCGGCGACCGTTGAGCACGCTCATGGGGTAGAGATAGCCCACGTGGCTGCCGAAGGAGCCGCTGATCCACTCGATGTCGCCGTCCTCGTCCACGCGCGCACGCTTGGTGTTGAGGTTGTACATGTTCTTGGACCAGTTCTCGATGGTCGAGTAGCGCAGGTGAGCACGCTTGCCCACAAAGAGCTCGACGGCGCCGGCGTGGAGGTTGGCCACGTTGTACTTGGGCGCGGAGCAGCCCTCAATGAAGTGCAGGTCGGCATCGTCTTCGACGATGATGAGCGTGTGCTCAAACTGGCCGGCGCCCTTGGCGTTGAGGCGGAAGTAGCTCTGCAGCGGGAAGTCGAGCTTGGTGCCCTTGGGCACGTAGACAAACGAGCCGCCCGACCATACTGCGCCGTGCAGGGCCGCAAACTTGTGGTCGGTGGGCGGGATGAGCGTCATGAACTTCTCGTGGATGAGCGGCTCCCACTGCGGATCGTGCAGGGCCTCCTCGATGCCGGAGTAGACGATGCCCATCTTGGACGCCGTGTCCTGCATGTTGTGGTAGACCAGCTCGGAGTCGTACTGCGCGCCGACGCCCGCCAGATAGCTGCGCTCGGCCTCGGGGATGCCCAAGCGCTCAAAGGTGTTCTTGATGTCGTCGGGCACCGACTCCCAGTCGTGCTTTTGGTCGGTGTTGGGCTTGACGTAGGTGACGATGTTGTCCATGTCCAGGCCCTCGATGGAGGGGCCCCACGTCGGGTCGGGAAAACGGTCGAAGATCTCGAGGGACTTTAAGCGCAGGTCGAGCATCCACTGCGGCTCGTCCTTTTTGGCGCTGATCTCGCGCACGATGTCGGGCGTGATGCCGGCGTCGAGGCGCTCGAATCCCTCCTCGCCATAGGTGAAGTCGTAGAGGCTGCGGTCGATGTCCGCGACCTCGGTGCGGTTCTTGGTCATTGCGTCGCCCCTTTACGCCTGCTGCTCGGCAGCGGCGGCCTCGGCCTGGGCGCGCTGCTCGGCTGCCTCGCGCTCGAAGGCTTCAAAGCCGTTCTTGTCGATCCAGGGGATGAGCGAGGCGTCGTCCTCGCGCACGATGTGGCCCTTGACCATAACGTGGACGCGGTCGACATCCAGGTGCTCCAGGATGCGCGTATTGTGCGTGATGATGAGCATGGAACCGTCGCAGCTCTTGCGGTAGGCGTCCATGCCGTGGCTGACGGTGGAAAGCGCGTCGACGTCCAGACCCGAGTCGGTCTCGTCCAGAATGGCGAGCTTGGGCTGCAGCAGCAGAAGCTGGAGCATCTCGACCTTCTTCTTCTCGCCGCCCGAGAAGCCCACGCCCAGCTCACGGTTGAGGTAGGCGGTGTCCATGTTGAGCTCAGCTGCGAGCTCCTTGACGCGACGGCGGAACTCCTTGCCCTTCATTTCCAGGCCGGGGCGGCCGGCGATGCTGGCGCGCAAAAAGCTCGACAGCGGCACGCCCGGGATCTCGACCGGGGCCTGGAAGCTCAGGAACAGGCCGGCGCGGGAGCGCTTGTCGGTGGTGAGCTCGGTGATGTCCTGGCCGTCAAAGACGATGCGGCCGTCCTGCACGGTGTAGACGGGGTCGCCCATGACCAGGTGGCCGAGGGTGGACTTGCCGGCGCCGTTGGGGCCCATCAGCACGTGGGTCTCGCCGGCGGCGACGTTGAGGTTGACATTGTGGAGGATGGTCTTCTCGTCCACGGAGGCGGTGAGACCTTCGATGGAAAGCAGCGGATTTGCGCTCATGCTGTCCCTCTCTGTATATGGTGTACTCATAGGTGTACTAAACCCTAGGAATCTTCTCGGAATAAAGTTACTATGGGTTCGGCGTTAGTCAAGGGAAAACCCGACTAATCCACTCGACTTTTCTAATTCTGGGACAAAATAACCTGTTGTGTTTGTCCCACTTACTTAAGATTTGGGACAAACAAACCTGGTTATGTTGTCCAAGACGCGATGGGAGGGTAGGTATGCTCATTTCTTCTAAGGGCCGCTATGCCCTCCGACTGATGATCTATATCGCAGCGCTGGGCGACGCCGAGGGCAAGATCGCTCTGCGCGAGGTCGCCGACCGCGAGCGTATCTCGCAAAAGTATCTGGAGCAGCTGGTTCGTCCGCTCATGAAGGCGGGCCTACTTAAGAGCGTGCGCGGCAAGGGCGGCGGCTACATGATGGCCAAGGACCCGGCCGAGGTGCGTGCCGGCGACATCCTGCGCGCCGTCGAAGGCAGCACGGCTCCGGTGGCGTGCGATGGCATCGACAACAGCTGCGCCCGCAGCGATCTTTGCTCGACCGTCAAATTCTGGCGCGGTCTGGACGACGTGATCGAAAAGTACGTCGACGGCGTGACGTTGGCCGACCTTGCTGCCGTCCCCGGGATCAACTTCGACATTAAGCTGTAGGGCTGCAGATGGTATCTCTCGACAAGGTGTACAAGCAAATTGAGATTTTTGCTCGGGAATGTGACGCCGAGAGGGTTGTGCTGTTTGGTTCTCGTGCCCGCGGTGACAACTTGCCTAAGAGCGATATTGATATTGCTGTAGCAGGTTGCCGGGATTTCGGCCGGTTGTCATATTTGATCGAGGAGCGTCTTGATACTCTTTTAGATGTAGATGTCGTCAATCTCGACGAGTCCTTATCGCGTCAATTGCTCGATGAAATTGCCAGGGATGGTGTGATTCTGTATGAAAAAATATGAGAACTTTGTCAGCGCCTTGGCGAATCTTGAAGATGCGCCCAATCAGGATCTCAACAATGATTTTGTTCAGAGTGGTTTGATTAATAAGTTCAATCTTCAATTTGAACTGAGCTGGAAGCTCCTTAAGCGTCTGCTCGAGTATGAGGGCGCCACGCTTGCCGCGTCGGGGTCTCCTCGTGCCATCTTGAAGGAGTCCTACCGATTCTACGACTTTATTGATGAGGCGGCCTGGCTAGATATGCTCAAAGACCGCAATACGAACGTCCATATCTATGACAACAAGCTCGCTCAAGATTTGATTCAGCGCATCTTGAACGTATATATTCCCGCTTTTTGTCAGTTGAGGGACGGGCTGATGGAGCGATACGGCGAGCTTCTGATGGCGCCCGACGACCAGTTTGTTTAATTCCTTAAGATTTCGCGGAGGGTTGTTGCCGTTTACCGAGGGGTTGTTGTGCAACAACGGGCGAGCTGCAATACTTATTTTTATCTTTGCAAACTGCACTTTAACTACACCAATGCAGGGAGGATCTTATGCAGCCCAAGCATTCTGCGATTGTCGCGGGCCTGACGCTGGCGCTTTCGTTTGGCGCCGTTTCCGCGCCGGCACCCGCCGCTGCCGAGGAGCCCACGCCGGGCGTTGCCTCGGATGCGACCGATATCGATAAGGGTCTCTATACCCAGCAGTCCTTTTCGGGCGTGCTGAGGTCGGTCCAGGGCGTTTCGTTTGTTAACGTGACTCCCGAGATGAAGTACTTCACCAAATATGAGAGTCACGGCAACTATAACCAGGGCTTTTCGTACGGTGACGGTTATAACGCGCTGGGTTATTACCAGTTCGACCGTCGTTGGTCGCTCATTCCGTTTATGAAGCAGGCCTACAACTACAACCCCGAAAAATACAGCATGCTCAAGGATGCGATTGATCGCGGCAGCGAGATTTCCAACATGAGCAATGCCATGTACGAGAACGGCCAGCTCACCGAGTTGGGCCGTATTGCGCAGGAGGCCTTCCAGGGCGCTTATAACATCGATCCTGTTGAGTTCTCAGCTCTTCAAGATGCCTATGCGTACAACTCGTACTATGCGGTGACCGAGGCGTGGCTCAAGAGTGGCCTGGGCATTGATATTTCGGGCCGTGCCGATTGCGTTAAGGGCATGGTGTGGAGCATCACCAACATGTGCGGCACCGGTGGCTGCAGGGACTTCTTCCGTTGGGCGAATCTCTCCAACGATATGTCCGACCGCGAGTTTGTGACGGCGCTTTCCAACAGTGTGGTCAATAACGTGGCGACCAAGTATTCGAGCCAGCCCCAGTATCATGAGGGCTGGAAGAACCGCTACCGCAATGAGCTGAAGGACTGCTTGGTTTATATCGCCGAGGACGAGGCCGCTGCGACGCCCGTGCAGCCCGAACCTACGCCGGCGCCCTCGCCGACGCCTGATTCGAATGACGACTCGAGCGACGATGCCAACGATGACAGGATGGATGCGCCCTCGACCGGTGCTGACGGTGATGGCTCTGCTGGTGGCACTACCAACAACGGCTCTACCTCGAACGGCTCCGTTTCGAACGGCTCTGCTGCGGGCGATTCGTCTTCAAGCTCTGCCGGCAATACGGACAGCGACGCTTCTGGTTCGACCGGCGCTGGCACCTCTAACTCATCCACCGGCTCGAGCGATTCGTCCGTTGGCACCGGCTCTAACAACGGCTCCGGCTCTGACGCAACCCCTGGTTCCGATGCTTCCAAGGATGACTCGAATAAGGCGCCGGACGTTCCCGTTGCTTCGCCGGACAAGAAGCCTTCTTTCTCCGAGCAGCTTGGCTCTACGCTGGGCTCTTCGCTGATGGCTGGCGTCAATAACGGCTCGACCCAGAACAAGGGCAACTCTGATCAGGTTTCCACGGAAAAGATCGAAGCCGCAAAGGGCGACTCCAAGGACAAGGCTTCCGAGAAGACCGAATCCGATAAGGGTTCTAGCTCTGAGGAGAAGAGCGACAAGTCCGAACAGAAGAAGGACGAGGATAAGAAGTCTGAATCTGAGGAGAAGGACAAGAGCAAGGGCAAGACTGAGGACGGAAAGCAGCAGAGCGAGGACAGCGGTAAGGGCAACACCGATGACCAGGTCCAGGAGCAAAATGACTCCAAAACGGTGACCACTACGACCACGACGACTACAACTACCAAGTCTTCGGGCGGCAACATGCCCAAGACGGGCGATCTGATTGTGATGGCGAGCCTTGCCAGTGCAAGCTTGGCCACACTGGGCGCTACGTCTATCGTAAGTGGTAAGCATAAGCTCGATCAGCAGAAGAAGGCTTCTGGGGAGGACGGCTCGGAGGAGTAATCTTCCAGATCGTTTTCTATAAGAGTTTGGGACGGGGTCCGGTGCGGCGGCATCGGGCCCCTTTTTTGTTGTGCAACGATTTGTTATGCCCCCTCGGGGGTCTGTTGCTACCGTTGCCCGAAATGTTTGCATGTCGATATTATTGCGCTCTACCCGCTCGCTACAATGGGCATCGTGCTGCGTTAGAAGGAGAGTTTACGGTGTCTGAACAGGTGAATTGTGGTTTTACTCATGCGTTTGGTGCACGGTTGCTCAATCATGCGGATAGCGCAGCTCTACCGGTTGATGCACACGACTTTTCCGATGCAATCAATCGGTGTTTACTCGTCGATAAGACTATGTTTATTGCCGATATATTGGACAGTGAAGCACCTGTTGCGCTTTGCTGTCGGCCCAAGGGTTTTGGCAAGAGCATGAATTTATCGATGCTCAAGTGCTATTTGGAACGACCTGATCGCCGGCTGCCGGATCGAAGCCTGTTCGCTGGTACCCAGATTTGGCAGGCGGGCGGCGGTCGCTATCGTGATGAGTACGCGAGTTATCCGGTCATCATGCTCGACTTTACAGCTGCCGCTTCGAGGCATGGCGCTGGTGCTGCGGCAGTAATTCGCGGGGCTGTCGTGCGCGAGTGCGCCCGATTACTGCCGCTGCTTGCCGCGCCTGATCTGTCAAGACGTGAGGTTCGTCTTATCGAGAGGGCGGCGCGTGGGGTGGCCAGCGATAAGGAGATCGATGCGGCGCTTGGCGTGCTTATTAAACTGCTCCAGGCAGCTTTCGATGAGCAGGTTGTTCTTCTGATAGACGACTACGACGCGGTATGTCCAAAGCGTTTGGACGCTAAGGACGACGGTAGCGTGGATTCCCTAGAGTCGCTCAGCCGAATGTTGTTCGACACCATTGCCGATGCCGGCGACTCGTTGCGATTGACGTGTCTGATGTGCGAACGCCCCGGTCATGCCGAGTTTGCGTTGTCCCAACGTGGGGTTTCCTATCGGTCGGCGACAGCGTTGTCGAGTTGGTGTGATCGATGGTTCGGTTTTTCGGACGACGAAGTCCAAGTGCTGTTGGATTGCATCGGTCGCAACGGCTGTCTGGATGACGCGCGTGAGTGGCTCGAGGGCTATCTGCTTGGTGGTTTTTATTGCTCGAGCCCGGAGCGCGTGGTGGACTACGCACATCGCGGTTGCGTCGCGCCCGTTCGGGCAGATCTGTATGGTTACGCCGACCGTCTGAGCGCATGCGTCGGCGACTGGAATCTCATGCGCCTGTCCGCATTGTTCGATTTACTTGAGGCGCATGGGTTTATTGAGGTGCCAGTGCATGTGCATGCCGAGGAGGCCGATGCCGCCAAGCCCGAAGATATCTGGACAGCGCTGTATCTGTCTGGATTTCTTACGACGGACATGACGGGGCATTCGGAAAACGGCGCGTGCCTTCGTTCCCTGCGTCTGCCTAACAACGAAGTGCGTCAGGCGCTCCGTCTTGTAATTCTGGAATGGTTTGAGTGCGCCGTTGAGGACGTTGGAGTTATCGACTCGTTCCATGACGGGCTGTGTCGAGGAGACGAGGACGCTGTAAAGCAAGCTTTGAGCTGTGCTATCGGCGATCTGGGCATCGATGTGGGCCAATCAGATATGCCGACAGCCTATCATCTGGTGCTTCAGGGGCTCTGCTTTGGACTGCCTGGCTATTGCAATCCCAGCTCCAAGCGAAGTGGCGTCTCGGATCGCTGGGATATCCAGGTGATTCCCACCGGTCGGGTGTTTGACGTGGCTGACACGTTCGGCATGCTCGATGAGCGACCGCTCATTACGATCAACATGATGTACGACCCTGGCGTCGATGCCCTGGGCCTGGAACTGTTGGCGGTTCAGGCGCTGCTCGAAATCGAGCGCGACGGCATCGATGATATCCGCGTGCCGCGCCCCGCCGTCGGGCGCATGCGTTGGGGCTTTGGTTTTGACGGTCAGCGTGTGTCCGTGGTGTGTCAACGACTGTAGCGGCGGGCGAAAGCCCTTTACTACTCGGCGTCCTTCAGGGGCGGCATGGGCTTCCAGTTGGGGTCCTTAACGATCTTGCGGGCGTCCTTCATGCCACGGCGCAGCGCCGGAATACCGGTCTTAAAGCATTTGTCGACTGCTGCCAGACGAATGAACTCCTTGCAGAAGGTCGCGGCATTGCCCAGACGGAACAGCACGGGGTGGTAGTCGCCGTAGATCTGCATGTAGCGTGCCAGATAACCGCGGTTGCGCATGATGTAGTAGCGGTTGGTGTCGCTCGTGGAGTTGAGCTGTCGTTTGCCGGCGATGTCCCAGTTGGAGACGGCGCGGGCGCGCTTGAGCACCACGTCGGCGACCACGGCGGCGGGGAAGTGCTGGCTGGCCACGTAGCCGTAGCAGGCATCGTCGCCGTAGATAAAGAAGCGTGCGTCGGGCAGGCCAATCTTGTCAACCACGCGGCGCGAGAACATGCCGCCCTCAAAGCACAGTTGGTTCATGGTGCGGTAGCCCTCGGGACCCAGATCCCACTTGGCGATGGGGTTAGGGATGCCGAGCGAAAGGATGAGCTGGTACTGCCAAAAGAAGGCGCCGCCGTCAAAGTCCAGGCGCGAACCCTGGATAACATCGTAGCGGTCGGTCCACTTGGCCAAGCGCTCGATGCCTTCGGGGATGACGAGCACGTCGTCGTCCATGACCCAGAACCACTGGGCCCCTAGATCGTAGGCGCATTTGGTTCCAGCGGAGAAGCCGCCCGCACCGCCGCCGTTTTCGAGCTGCGGGGCGTAGATGACACGGTCGGTGCCGCCCTGCGCGTCGGGCTGCTCGGTGTCGATGCCCCACAGGTTGGCCAGGCGCTCGTTGAATGCAGTGCACATGGCCTCGGTCTCGCGCGAATTCTCGTTATCGACAATCACGATGCGCCAGGGCGTTGCCGTGAGATCGGTCATGGAGTCGAACAAGTTGGCCAGGAGTTCCTGGCGCTTGTACGTAACGACGACGATGGCGAGCTTATCGATGGGGGCGAGGAGGGTTGAAGGCATGGGGCAATATATCCTTTCACGCGCGGCGCGCATGCGCTGCACGGAAGCTATCGAATACGTCCTTGGGACTGTCCTATTGTAAAGGCTCGGCGCACCTTGACGGCAAGCTTTGAATAAAACGCAGGAACCTGTCATGGGCCCGCCGCATGATTTGGGGCTACTTTGCCCGCGAGAGGCTCCATAGATTATATAAACGCCCGCTGGCGCGCTAACCCTTTGATACCATGAAACGACAGGTATTTCCTAAGGAGCACATTTGTCTACTAACGCCTCTGGCAGCCCTGTTCTGTCGCTGCTTATTCCCATTTACAATGTTCAGCGCTACCTGCGCGAGTGCCTCGATTCCGCCCTGGCGCAGACGCTCAAGGATATTGAGATCATCTGCATTAACGACGGGTCGACCGACAACTCGCCGGCGATTATCCGCGAGTATATGGAGCGCGATGAGCGCGTCAAGATGATCGACAAGGCCAACAGCGGCTACGGCGACTCGATGAACCACGGTCTGGAGATGGCGCGTGGCAAGTATGTTGGCATCTTGGAGTCCGATGACTTTATGGCGCCCGACGCACTCGAAAAGCTTGTCTCGGCCGTCGATACCAATAATGCCGACTTTGCGAAGGCGAACTTTGATTTCTACTGGTCTAAGCCCGAGGAGCGCCGTTCGCTGCACGAGATGTTTAGACCTCAGGATTGCGGCAAGCCGGTGCACCCGAGCGATACGACGCGGTTCTTTAAGCAAAAGCCATCGATTTGGTCGGCCGTGTACCGTCGCGATTTTCTTGAGCGTAACCGCATTACGTTCCTGCCGACTCCGGGGGCATCCTTTCAGGACACGTCATTTGCCTTTAAGGTGATCGCGTGCGCCGATAAGGCTGTTTACCTGCATGATGCCGTGTTGTCGTATCGCCAGGACAACGAGAATTCCTCGGTCAATTCTTCGGCTAAGGTCTTTTGCGTCAATACCGAGTATGCCGAGATTGAGCGTTGGATTCGAGAGGATTATGCCCGCGACCACGCAAGTGATGACGTCGCGCGCATGCTCAAGTTCAATCAACTCATTAAGTACGATTCGTACATGTGGAACTATGTGCGCCTAGCGCCTAAGTTCTATAAGGAGTTCCTGGTGCAGATGGCTAAGGAATTTCAGGCGGCCTTGGACGTGGGGGAGTTTTCGCTTGACGACCTCAAGCCGTGGAAGCGCGCGAATCTCGCTGCCATTCTCAAAGATCCTGAGGGCTGGGTTGACGAGCATCCGAGTTTTGCGACGGATGGTGCCTTGGGGCGCGCTAAGTATTACGCCTCGGTTGGAGGCCCTGGCGTGGTCGCCGCCTTCCTCATCGAATCGCTGAGGGGGTAGGTCGGCATGGGAGAGGTCTCGTGTCCTAAAGCTACCATTGTCGTCCCCGTTTATAACTCTGTGCGTTCCATTCAGCGATGCCTCGATTCGCTGTTGGCCCAGTCCGAGCGCTCGATTCAGGTTGTCTGCGTCAACGACGGTTCGACTGATGATTCGTCGAACGTGTTGCGCCAGATCGCGCAGACCGACGATCGCGTACTGGTGATTGACCAGGAAAACGCGGGTGTCTCGTGTGCTCGAAATGCCGGTATCGATGCCGCCGAGGGTGAGACCGTCTTTTTTGTGGACGCCGACGATTACATCGATGCCCAGACGGTCGAGCGTGTGCTGCATGCCATGGAGTCTGCAGATGCCGAGGCCGCCGTTTTTGGCGGCGTCTGTGAACCAGCCGATGCTGCCCCCAAACGCGTCCAGCAACTCATGAGCCCCAAAGCCGGTACCTTCGGCGCCCGTGATCCCCAACTGCTGTTCCATTCGAATGCGCAGCCCTATGCCTGCCGTGCGGCTTTTTCGCGCGAGCTGCTCAATCGCGAAGGCATTCGCTTCGCCCCCGGTTTGGCTTTGGGCGAGGACGTCGTCTTCCAATTCGCGGCTTATGCGCTTGCCCGCAAGACCGTCGTCATGCCGGACAAGTTCTACCACTACGTGATGGAGAGCGAATCGGCGACGCACGAGTTCAACAGTGCCGAGGCTCGCGCCAAAAAGCTTGACGCCCACATGAGGATGCTTGAGGAGGTCTTGGAGGACTGGTCGGCCTACGGTCTTTTGGACCTGTGTTTCGGCGAGCTGATAACTTGGTTTTTGGACCTCATTGTGTTCGACCTGGCGCGCTTGGATGCCGATGACTTCCATCGCGTGGCGGCTCGCGTCAACATGGATCTCACGACGTTTTTGGGAACGGAGTGGGCGGATATGCCTGCTAAGGGCGCCGTTCGCCGTGTTGCCCACAAGCTCGTTGCGGCGACCTCGAGCGTTTCGATGGCAGACGCCACGCTGTTCTATCTTTCGACTCGCGGTCTCAAAGCCTGCCTGGAGCGCTTTCTCTAATTCCAAGCGCTGCCGCTCGCCGCAACTCGGCTGCTAAAATAACCCTGTTACACGCTATTCAACAGGAGGTTCTCTTGCAGAACTCTGATACCCCTAAAGTTTCGCTGCTTGTTCCCATCTGCAATGTTGAGCGCTATCTGCGCGAGTGCCTCGATTCCGCCGTGGCGCAGACGCTCAAGGACATCGAGATCATCTGTATCAACGACGGCTCCACCGATAGCTCGCCAGACATCATCCGCGAGTACATGGAGCGAGACCCCCGTGTGAAGATGATCGATAAAGCCAACAGCGGCTACGGCGACTCGATGAACCGCGGCCTGGAGATGGCGCGCGGCGAGTACGTGGGCATCCTTGAGTCCGACGACTTTATGTTTGAGGATTCGCTCCAAAAGCTGGTCGCCAAGGCCGATGCTGAGCATGCCGATGTGGTAAAGGGCGACTTTTACCTGTATTGGTCCACGCCCAGCGAGCGCCGTGAGCTGTTTGGGATCATCGACGAGCATATGACGGGCGCCGCGTATCGCCCCGTCGATCGCCCGGGCATCTTCTACCGCAAACCTTCCATTTGGTCGGCTATCTATCGGTGCGAGTTTCTCAACGACAATCAGATTCGGTTCCTTCCCACGCCGGGCGCCTCATATCAGGACGCAGGCTTTAACTTTAAGGTTTGGGCTTGCGCCGAGCGTGCCGCGTTTATTGCGGACCCCATTTTGTGCTATCGCCAGGATAACGAGAAGAGCTCCGTTAATTCGCCCAACAAGGTGTTTTGCGTGTGCGACGAATATGCCGAGATGCAACGTTTTTTGGACGAGCGTCCCGAGCTCAAGGCTCAGCTCCAGGGCATTTTAATGCGCATGAAGGTCGATACGTACCGTTGGAATGATGAGCGCCTGGTCGATGAGTTGCGCGAGCGGTTTTGGGAGAAGGCTTCACCCGAGCTCAAGGCCGATTGGGATGCCGGTCGCTTTGACCTGTCGCTGTTTGATCCGCGTGTCGAGACCGACCTACGGTTGATGATTAAATCGCCCCGCGCCTACATGGATTCGCGTTTTGATTTTAAGAAGCCCGGCAAGCTGAACACGTTTAAGCATTACTTTAGGATTGGTGGGCTGCCGCTGGTATGGCGTGTGCTGACGTACCAGCGTGCCTATGGAGACAATCCGCATCCCGATGACGTGCCGGCGGCACAGTAGGAGCGAGTGATTATGGCTACCCCCAAGATTTCCGTTGTCGTTCCCATCTACAAAGTGGAGGAGTGCCTGGCCTGGTGCCTGGACTCCCTGCTTGCGCAGGACATGCCCGATTGGGAGGGCGTGCTGGTCAACGATGGCTCGCCGGACGGTTCGCGCGATATTGCGGCTACCTATTGCGAAAAGGACGCGCGCTTTACGCTGGTCGATAAAGAGAACGGCGGTCTGTCGAGCGCGCGTAATGCAGGCATCGCCGCGTCCACGGCGCCTATCGTCGCGTTTTTGGATTCCGACGATCGCTTTACGCCCGATGCGTGCCGTGTGATCGTCGGCGCCTTTGAGCGTGAGGGCTGCGACGTTTTGACATTTGGGGCGAATCCATATCCGCTCGAGGCGGGGTATCCGTGGCTTAATCGGGTTTTGAGTCCGCGGGACGTTTCTTTTCATGGATATAGTTTCGAATTATTATTTAAAGAGGATTCGCGTCCCTTTGTGTGGCGGACTGCCTGCAGACGTGATTTTCTGGCGAATAACGCTATTCGGTTTGATGAATCTATCTGCTATGGCGAAGATCAAGTTTTCGAAATGGCGATCTATGGTCGTTCGCGAAAAACAACGCTGATTTCGAATAAATTGTATGACTACCGTGTGGCGCGCAAGGGCTCGCTCATGGACACCATGCGCTACGACGACGAGACGCGTCTGCTGGAGCATGTGAAAATATATTCCGCGGTGTTGGCCGACTGGCATCGAGATGGCCTTGACACGCAGCATGTCGATGACCTGGCATACTTCCTGTGTGATTTGGTGCTGTACGATGCAATAAGGTTGCTGGGTACGGGCTGCGGCAAAGTGTTCGACGCTGTATCTACGGTGCTCGCTGGTTCCGCTATGGGGAGCGATGCCGCGCTTACGCGATGTGCTCCTTCTGTTGCTGCTATGGTGCGCGCAGCGCGTGCTAACAAGGCGCCCAGCGTCCGTGCGTGCAGGAGGCTCATGTTTGAGTACGACGTTTTTAGGTCTGGGCTCCTTCGGGCGTGCAAACGCATGGCCGCGAATATCCTGGGAAAGAGAGATTTGTAGATCGGAGCGGCCATGTCTGTTGTCTTGCTAGACCATCGTCGTCACTACATTCTGTTCGTTGCTGTGGCCTGCCTGAGCGTTTTGTTGGGCGGGCCTTCTTATCCCGGGCGAGAGCGGGGCTCTAGCCATATTTGAATGTGGAGGCGAGAATGGGGCTAGTCAAATATATATTTCGGTTTCAGACTTGAAAACGCTTGAATTCACCAGTTGTTAGTTTAAAAATAACATATAGATTCCGCCGGATTCGTGGAAAGGATGTTCTATGAAAGACGTTCGAAGGAGATGGCGCGGGCTAAAGGCTTTCGGGTTGGCCGCATTTGCAACTGCCTGCCTTACTTGTGCTCCATTGACCGCAAAAGCAGGTCTTATTGGCGGTGTTGGAGGGGGTAGCGCCTCGGTAGACGAGCCCACGGAATGGTGCGTTGGCGATAACCGTCCGATTTCTTACTGGGAATATGACGGTTGGAACGGCACTCAAAAT